>NZ_JACDRR010000017.1 GCF_013449375.1 Pectobacterium sp. CFBP8739
ATAGGGATTATCCGGTGCTCGTCGTACTTTTTAGCGCACTTAACCCATTGAAGCAACAGTCTTTTCAGGCAGCGTTTTCAGCCACATTCACACGCCCGCAACCCGAACATCCCGACGCGCACTTTTAGCCCCGGACACGCTACCGCCATGCTGTGACGCCCCTGTCTGCCTGTGCCACATCATAGCAGCGGCAGCAGCCGCTGCCATTAGTCGTTTGCTGTTGAACCAGGTTTTAGCGCGGCGCGAGCCGTTCCGCAGCTTGCTGTGGGACGGTGAAGCGTCTGCCGGGTGCGGGCTGGCGAGGCCCGCAAGACAACGACTTAGCGGGGAGGCCCCCGGCGGGGGCCGCACGGGGCGGAGATGGCGAGCACGGGAACGAGCAAGGAGCCTGCGACTGCGAGCCGGGCGCAGCCAGTGCAGCGGGGTTGGGGCGGGGGCGAGGTGAAGCCGTTAAGCGGAGGCCGTCAGGCCGACAACCCCTTTTCTGTTGCCTTTGATGTTGGCCGAGGATTAACGCCGGAGCCTGCGCCGCCAGGGAAGGCGGCCACACCGTCGGTGCCACGGAAGGAGCGCGGCTGCCGACAGCAGAGGTGAGCGCAGCGAGCCTGTGCGCCGCGTTGTGCTGAGCTGCCGAACCCCGGCGGCCAGCCGCACGCCGAGGCCGAAGAGGACCGCAACGCGCCCATACCCTGAACGGCGCCGACATAATGTGTGTTACGCGTGGGCCGCGTTCAGCGGCTTTCGCGTAATGCCACATTATGTTGAATGACGTTCGGCCAGCAACCTGACAGGAAGAGAGTGATGAAGGTTGGCGCTGGCCGGGCGACATTTACCGCCGGAGTGCCTTACCTGAACAAGGCAAGCGGTGCGCCACGGATGGCGCGGCGTTTGCCCTGCGCTGTACCGCGATATCGAAGGAAGAGAGCTACTTTTTGGTGCTGTCCGGTTTACGCCGCGCCCGCTGTTTCCGCTCTGCCGGGTGCGTCTGTTCATGCACCTTCTGTAAGTGACCGATGGCGACCCGTGTGTATATCTGTGTCGTCTCCAGCTTCTCATGGCCTAAGATAGCCTGGATGTGTCGCGTGTCCGCGCCGTTCTCCAGCATCTGGGTGGCCATCGAGTGCCGGAACAGGTGACAGGCTCCCGGTTTGTCGAGGTGACCCGTTTCCCGGATGGCTTTCCCCGCCATCTGCGTCAGCGTTACCCGTGCCAGTCCGGTGCCTTTGTGGCTGATAAACAGGTGCCCGCTGTCATACCGTTTCGCCAGTTCAGGCCGCGCATGGGTCAGATAACGGGTTAACCACTTGCACGCCCGTTCACCCAGCGGCACCACCCGGTCTTTATTGCCCTTGCCCCGACGCACCATCATCACCCCCCGGCTCAGGTCGATGTCGCTCAGCATCAGGTTGACCGCCTCTGCCCGCCGGATACCGCTGCTCCACAGCACTTCCAGTATCACCCGGTTACGCAGCCCGAGAACCGTCCCGCTCTCCACCGACTGCAACACCCCGCCGGTTTCTTCCACGCTCAGCACCTGCGCTGGCAGCCGCTTTTCCTCTTTCGGCAACGTCAGCATGTCGGCTGGGTTATACAGGATGACGTGACGCTTCAGCAGCCAGCGGAACAGCATTCGGATACCCGTCAGGCGGTTAAGCTGACTGCCCGCCGTGAGCGATTTGCCGTCTGCCTTGCGGTAGCCCCGCAGCCAGCGCTGATACCCTTCCAGCACCACCAGACTCACCTGTGGCGCATACAACACCCCTCTGTCTTCACACCATGCCACGAACGGCAGCAGCCGTTCACGGTAGCTCTCCTGCGTCCGGCTGCTGTAGCCCGCCGCGCTGAGGTGGTCAAGGTAGTGCCCAGTGTGCTGGCGTAACGTCTGCGTCTGGCGGCTAAGGTAAAGGGCTTCCGGGCTGGGGGCTGGGGGTTGGGTCATGGCGGCGCGTCCTGCGTGAGAGTGGATGAGCGGCAGATAAGGGAACTACGGTACGACAGGCTTATCGTGTGGTGCCGGAACCGTGCTTTTACCGTTGACCCGACCGGATGGCGCAGAACCCTTGCCAGCACGGGCCTTGATGGGTTTTACCTTATCCGACCGCCCACCGACTGAACCCCGACCCGAGGCCGACCGCTTTTCATTACCCCCCGACCGGACGGAGTCGTAGTTATCTTTCTCTGTTATTTTTACCGTTTCCACAGCCGCTTCCGGTACATCGATAAGGCCGCACAGGTGCGCGTTATCGCCCTGAGCATCACCATCGAACAGCAGTTCGTAGCAGAACGTCAGCCCCCGCTTGTGCAGCATCAGGTATTCCAGTTCAACCAGTCGGGCAAGGTGGATTTTCAGTTGCGTATCGCCCCACTGCACCGCGTCCCGTAGCTGTTTGCGGGTAAAGTGGTATTCCGCTTTCGGCTGGCCGCTCTCTTTTACCCATTGCTGTATCAGCAGCAACAGCCTGCGGGTCTGCGGTGGCATCTCATCCAGCGTCCGGCCTAATATCTCGTGTGCTAACCGATTCGCCAGCACGATATCCGACCGCTCTACCTCGATATACTCGATAACCTGCCCACGGTGCGCTACCGTCTTCACCTCTCGCTGATACTGATGCAGCAGCGCGATAGACTGGATTAACGTCAGGTACTTCATATGGTCGCGGCGGGTACGGGTTTTGTCGCTCAGGAACGTCAACTGGCTGGCGAACGGGTTCACCACTTTTAACGGTTTCAGTAACCGCTGGGCATTCTGGTGCAGCTCGGTGAGGTAGCCTTTCTCGTTCTCCATCAGCAAGCCTTCCAGCGTCTGCGCCTTACGCTGCTGAGCATGTATCGCTTCCGTCTGTTCGCGGGATTCGTTCACGGTGAGAACCAGACAGCGGTTCAGCAGCTCTTCGTCCACGTCGATGGCCGTGGTGGTTAACATCAGCATCACCGGGCCTTTCACCGTGTACTGTTTGGTGACCAGATTGCCTGTGGCATCGTCCTTGCCCGTGCTGGCTATCGTTAACTCTCCGTCCGACTGGAGCAGCTTCAGCGCATACGCCGCCTGCCGCACGCCTTCCTCTTCCGCGATGGCGAGGATTTTATGCTGGAGATTGGTTTCACCCAGATAGAACAGGCTTTGCCCCGTCATCGCGCTGTACTGCAAGCGCTCTTCCGGCGGGATGAGATTAAGCACCGCATCCATCAGGCTCGATTTACCTGCCGCACTGGATGACTGGATAAGCACGGCCAGCGGCCTGTCCAGCTTGCGCGACACCGCCGCCAGATAACCCGCCACTAAGTTCGTGGACTCGCCCACCACGCCACAGGCGGCCAGGTCATCCGTCAGCCTGCCGATAAGATTCGGGTCTTGCAGCAACGCCAGCGCCGCCGCTTTGGCGTCGTCATCCAGTTCAGTCACGCTTTCACTGTCAGCTTCCGGCTGGCTCAGATGGGTTTCCAGTGCCAGCAGCACCCGCCCCAGATTGCGCCTGATGTCGCTTTCCGCTAACCCCAGCTCTGATGCGGCCAGCCGCGCATAACCCGCCCGGCTGCGGGCGCTCATCATGTCCACGCTGTCGGCGAACACCACGCCGCTTTCGGTGTCCAGCACCTGCGCGTTCACCTTCATCACGCCGCTGCCCGTTTTCACCGACGCCAGCCCACGGATGCGCCATTGCTGACCGGACAGTGTTATCTCCAGCTCACCACCCGGCAACACCTCAACCACCACCCCGGCAACTAAAGAGGAGGCGGGTTGCGGCAAGGCTTCAGGTTGCGGTGCGGCTTTCCGTTGTGGCTCAGCGGCGCGTTCCGGTTCAGCATTCACCGCGTCCCCCATCGGTAACGCGCCTTCTACCACCGCCCGGAACGCCAGTTCCGGCTCCGCCACCTTGCACAGATATTCATTGGCATCCATCCCCGCTGGGAACACCAGCCGGAACGGGGTAATGCCGTCACTAACCAGAGAGGCGGCCTGTTTCACCGCAGCTTCATCGCCTGCCGCGTCGTTATCGAACGCGATAAGCACCTGTTTCACGCCATGCCGGATAAAGGCTTGCCGCATTTCATCGGTGAAGCCGTTGACCCCATACGCCGCCGTGACGTTGCGGTAGCCCGCTACCCAGAACGACATCGCATCGATGAGGGATTCGCACAGGATAGCGGTTTTACCCGCCACTAACGCCTGCTCGTTCCACACCCCGCCATGCGGCCCCGGCAGGTACAGATGCAGCGGCGTACCTTTGCGTAACTCGCTACCCACTTTGCGCCCGTACAGCTCCCGCACCTGGCCGTTCATGTCGATAACCGGCACCACTAATGACCCCGCCAGATGTTCATGGCCGCTGTCGCGCATCACCCCCAGCGCCTGCAACTGACTGCGGATGGTCGCCCCGTCTTTGAGCTTCTTCGGCGGCAGACGGTAGCCCAGCGTGCGGTTGGCGAACCCCAGCTTAAAGGCAGCGACTAATTCAGGGTGATTGAGGCGACGCTTTTCCAGATACGCGATGGCGTCCGGCGCGTTCAGCAGCGTGTGGTGATAGAACTCAACCACGCGACCCAGCAGTGACTGCCTTTCCTGTTCATTAGCGATATCGGTAACGGGCGGCAGCGGCTCAACAGCAGGCACGGCACCCAGCTCACCGCGCAGGCGGTCAACCGCCCGATGCAGGCTTAGCCCTTCCGTCTTCATCACCCAGTCCAGCACCGAGCCGCCTGCATCGCAGCCGAAGCAGTGATACAGGTTCTTCTCCGGGCTGATGACCATAGACGGGGTTTTCTCCTGATGGAACGGGCACAACACCACCACGTCCTTGCCGCGTTTGAACACCTGCCGACCCTGCGAACGCACCACCTCTACTAACGGCACGGCGGCTTTCAGGTGCTGCAACTCGGATTCGGGGATGCGTGCCATAAACGGGTTCCTTGTAAAAAATCTGTCAATACGCATTATTGGTTTATATGATAATGCATATATGGTATATTACAAGTATCACTTACGCAACAGGGGGTAACATGCTGTCATTCTTTGCTTTTCGGTTGATGACTATGGATTTTGGTAAACGCCTTTCTGCCCTGCGTAAAAACCGTCAGTTGACACAAGCCGCCCTTGCCGAGAAGGTCGGTTGCCATATCACGATGATACGCCGCTATGAGTCGAATGAGGTTCAGCCTACGCTGGAGATTATCCGCAAGCTGGCCTGTGCGTTATCGGTCAGTGCAGATACGCTTATTTTTGATGAGGAAGAGCGGGGGCCGGATGATGAGCTGCGTTTGCAGTTTGAAGCCATCAGCCAGTTTTCTCCTGAAGAGAAAGCCGTGGCTAAGGTACTGCTGGAGTCATTGATTTTGAAGCATGATGCGAACCGGTTTTCGCGGAGTAAGTAGCAGCGAAAGAAGAAACGCGGCTTCCGTGTGTTGGAGCACATGAAAGCCGCTCACCACAACCAACTAACCAGGAGTTGACTATGGCTGCGCATGATTCTACGTCACGCAACACGGTAAATACAGCAACTAAAACAGAACGTTACTACACGGTGGGATACGCCCCGCAAAACGGCAAGCCTAACCCGCCGTCGGCGATCAACCTTAAAGGCCGCTGGCTGGAAGAGTCGGGCTTTATGACCGGGATGCCGATTACCGTGACGGTGGAGCGGGGAAGGATAGTGATTGAGACCGAGATTAATCTGTGATAAGCAGGTAAAAAATAACCGGAAGGATCGTTGAGATCGCTTCCGGCTTTTTATTTTATAACCTAATAGATGCTTCTATTTTGTTTCTCTTCTCTTTCGATGGCAAAAAGGATAAATATATTTCACCGTCCACTTTTTTGAATCTCACAGAATAACTACCCGGAAGAACATTTATAAAATCACCCGACACACTATTTATGTCATCTGGTTCCAGATCACCACCAGTAGTATCCTCACCAGCGCCAATAAATATATTTCCCGAAGGTGCGTTTATATATGCAAAGCCATTATAATCATTTAAAGATTCAACGATATTTATTGAATATTCGCCATCACTACCTAAATTTAAAAAAACAGCATTCCCATTATTGATTTCATCTATTTCATCATCTTCGATACTCCACCAATCTGGTGTATCAGTAATGCGATGCTTAAGTGATTGTAAATCAAAAATAACTACTGTTGCTGTATCAGTGAAAATTTTGAAATTAGTATTCATCTCATGCCTCAATCAAATATTATCGCACTTATTTTATCACCAGGTTGAAGCCCTGCTTTTCTTCCTGCATTTTTAAGAGCACTACCAACACTTTTGTTAATGGTTTCATTTAGCATTTGCAATCGCTGTGTTGCAGAGCCTCCCACAATCAGATCAACTGGGTGATCAGCATTCAGTTTTGAAAGGTCAGGTGCTTTACCAAACATTCGCTCGTAACGTTCAGAAACAGCCTTTCTGTATGAACTTTGAATAGAGGAAATTCTGACATCATGTGTGCCAGGAGACCAAACTAATTCCCCTCGCTTAGCTGCTCTATTGAGTGCATTTTGCTTTTTCATGAACTGACGTTCTAAATAATTTCTTTCGGCCGAAGATAGATTATCTCTACTTAAAATTTTAGGCTTACTTGCACGTAGTATGTTTTCACAACCAGCAAGACCCAGCGGATCAACCCACGTATTCGGATTCTGCACATACCCATAGTTACTCTCACCCCCCGCTAT
>NZ_JACDRR010000018.1:0-5375 GCF_013449375.1 Pectobacterium sp. CFBP8739
CTTGTGGTGAGCGGCGTGGGTGAGGTGCGAACTCATCTTCGCCGCGTTATTTATCCGTCAGTTACGCGCCTGAGCAATCAGGGCGCTTAACATCTCCGAAATCATCTTCTGTTTTGCCTTGGGCAAGCTGTCAATCTCTTCAATAAGCTGTTGCCATTTTGGCATCGGGCCACGTTTACGGGCGGCCTTCTCCGCTTCCTCGCCGAGTAAATCCTCAAGAGAAACTGATAACACTCTCGCCACGGCTGGGAGTATGGAAATCTGTATGCGTCGCCTTCCTGATTCCCATGCCTGTACGGCCTGCTGGGAGACGTTTAGCGCCTGTGCAACCTGCGTCTGTGTCATCCCTGCGTCTTTCCTCAGCGCGGTTATCCGCTTACCCAGCTCAGTGATAAATACCTGTTCTTCATTGCTTATCGGTGCGGCCATAGTCGTTTTACCTGAAATCCTTTGTGACCTGATGACCATAATCTACTCCATGTTTTACATTATACTGTTGTAAATACTACTAGCTGATGTATATACTTGTCGAGTTATTTTTACTCAGACCCTATTGACAGGTATTTACAGGAGTTCCCGATATGGCACGCATCCCCGAATCTGAGTTGCAGCACCTGAAAGCCGGCGTGTCACTGGTTGAAGTGGTGCGTGGTCAAGGGCGTAAGGTGGTGAAGCGCGGCAAGGACTTCGTGGTGCTATGTCCGTTCCATCAGGAGAAAACCCCGTCGTGCGTTATCAGCCCGGAGAAGAACCTGTATCACTGCTTCGGCTGTGATGCAGGCGGCTCGGTGCTGGACTGGGTGATGAAAACGGAGAATCTCAGCTTGCCTCATGCGGTTGATAAGCTGCGGCGTGAGCTGGGTAGCGTGCCCGCCGCTGAGCCGTTGCCGCCTGTTAGTGATATCGCTAATGAACAGGAAAGGCAGGCGTTGCTGCATCGCGTTACCGAGTTCTATCACCACACCTTACTCAATGCGCCGGAGGCTATCGCCTATCTGGAAAAGCGCCGCCTGAATCATCCTGAGTTAGTCGCTGCCTTTAAGCTGGGGTTCGCTAACCGTACATTGGGCTACCGTCTGCCATCGAGCAAACTGAAGGACGGGGCAACCGTTCGCAGCCAGTTGCAGGCCATCGGGGTGATGCGTTCATCCGGCCATGAGCATCTGGCTGGTTCATTAGTCGTTCCGGTTATCGACCTTAACGGTCAGGTGCGGGAGCTGTACGGGCGCAAGGTGGGTGACAGGTTGCGTGCCGGAACGCCCAATCACCTGTATCTGCCGGGGCCACACGGCGGGGTGTGGAACGAGCAGGCACTGGTGGCGAGTAAGTCGGTAATCTTGTGTGAATCGCTCATCGATGCGATGTCGTTCTGGGTGGCGGGCTACCGTAACGTCACAGCGGCCTACGGGGTCAACGGCTTCACCGATGAGATACGGCAAGCGTTTATCCGCCACGGGGTAAAACAGGTGCTTATCGCGTTCGATAACGACGCAGCAGGGGATGAGAGCGCGGAAAAACTGGCTTCGTCTCTGGTTGCTGATGGCATCACGCCGTTCCGTGTGGTGTTCCCGGCGGGCATGGATGCGAACGAGTACCTGTGCAAAGTCTCCGAGCCAGAGCAGGCGTTCCGTGCCGCGATAGAAGGCGCAATGGCGATGGGGGAAGCGGTCAGCACTGAACCTGAATCTGTGCCACAACGGAAAGCCGCGCCCCAGCCTGAAACCTCACCGCAATCTGCCTCTTCCTTAGCTGCCGGGGTTGTGGTTGAAGCGCTGCCGAACGGTGAGGTTGAGATAGCGCTGTCCGGCCAGCAATGGCGCATCCGGGGCATGACGTCGGTGAAGGTCGGCAGCGGCGTGATGAAGGTGAACGCGCAGGTACTGGATACGGAAAGCGGCGTGGTGTTCGCGGACAGCGTGGACATGATGAGTGCGCGGAGCCGTGCGGGGTATGCGCGGTTGGCTGCGAGTGAGTTAGGGCTGGCAGAAAGCGACATCAAACAGCGCTTAGGGCGGGTGCTGCTGGCACTGGAAAATCACCTTGCTCAACCTGAAATCCCTGCTGAAAACGTACCTGAACTGGATGACGATGCCAAAGCGGAGGCGCTGGCGCTGCTGCGTGACCCGAATCTTATCGGCAGGCTGACGGATGACCTTGCGGCGTGCGGCGTGGTCGGTGAATCGACCAACTTAGTGGCGGGTTATCTGGCGGCGGTGTCGCGCAAGCTGGACAGGCCGTTAGCGGTGTTAATCCAGTCATCCAGTGCGGCGGGCAAATCCAGCCTGATGGACGCCGTTCTTAATCTCATCCCGCCGGAAGAGCGCTTACAGTACAGCGCGATGACAGGTCAGAGCCTGTTCTATCTGGGCGAAACTAATCTGCAACACAAGATACTGGCGATAGCGGAAGAAGAAGGGGTTCGTCAGGCGGCGTATGCGCTGAAACTGTTACAGAGTGACGGCGAGTTAACTATCGCCAGTACGGGTAAGGATGATGCGACGGGTAATCTGGTGACGAAACAATACACGGTGAAAGGCCCGGTGATGCTGATGCTGACCACAACCGCTATCGATGTGGATGAAGAACTGCTGAACCGTTGCCTTGTCCTTACCGTGAACGAATCCCGTGAACAGACTGAGGCGATACACGCCTTGCAGCGTCATAAACAGACACTGGAAGGGTTACTGATGGAGAACGAGAAAGGCTATCTCACTGAGCTGCACCAGAACGCGCAACGACTGTTACGCCCGCTCAAGGTGGTGAACCCGTTCGCGTCACAGCTTACGTTCCTGAGCGACAAGACGCGCACGCGCCGCGACCATATGAAATACCTGACGCTGATACAAAGCATCGCGCTGCTGCACCAGTACCAGCGGGAGGTGAAGACGGTAGCGCACCGTGGCGCGGTCATCGAGTATATCGAGGTAGCGCGTTCCGATATCGTGCTGGCCAACAAGTTGGCGCATGAAATCCTTGGTCGCACACTGGACGAGATGCCGCCGCAGACGAGGAAGCTGTTGTTGCTGATACAGGGCATGGTGAACCAGTTAGCACACGCGCAGAGCCGTAAACCGGGTGAGGTGCGCTTTACGCGGCGGGATATCCGCGATGCGACACAGTGGAGCGATAACCAGTTGAAAGTCCACTGTCTGCGGCTGGTCGAAATGGAATATCTGCTGGTTCATGGCGGCAGTCGGGGGCACCTGTTGCAGTACGAGTTGCTGTGGGATGGGAACGGTAGCGATGACAACACGCATCTGTGCGGCCTTATCGAACCGCCAGAAAACGACACAGGCAAACAGTACGACTTATGCAAGTTGGGGGTTAAGGAGAGCAAGTTGGCCTCAAGTTGCCCCCAAGTTGGTGCCAAGTTGGAGGAAGGGAAATCCCGCCAAGCCACGTCAGATAATGGTTCGTCAGCCGCAAGTGGCGATAAGGCGAAAAGCACTGTTCCGGTAAAGAAAAGTCGCCGCATCACATCGTAGTTCCCTTCTTCTTATCTCGCAGGATGCGCCGCCATGACTCGACCCAAACCGCCCAGCCCGGAAGCCACTTACCTTAGCAGCCTGTCACAGACGTTGCGCCAGTACATGATGGCGTATCTTGAGCACCTGACCGCGACGAACCACAGCCCGCGCACGGTGGAGGCGTACAGTGAACGGTTGCGCCCGTTCGTGACGTGGTGCGAAGAGCGTGGCATGACGCAGGCGGCACAGGTGAGCCTGTCGGTGCTGGAAGCCTATCAACGCTATCTCGGTGGTTACCGCAAAGCGGATGGGAAACTACTGGCACAGGGCGGTCAGCTTAATCGCCTTACGGCAATCCGTATGCTGTTCCGCTGGCTGCTGCAACGGCACCATATCCTGTACAACCCCGCCGAGCAGATAACGCTGCCGAAAGCGGAGAAACGGCTTCCGGCGCAGATACTGAGCGAGGAAGAGACGGAAGCGGTAATGGACGCGCAGGACACGGAGACGTTAACCGGACTGCGTAACCGTGCGGTACTGGAAATGCTGTGGAGCACGGGGCTACGGCGGTCAGAGCTATCCGGGCTGATGCTGGCCGATGTGGACGTGGGGCGCGGGGTGCTTGTCGTCAGACAGGGCAAGGGGAACAAGGACAGGGTGGTGCCGGTTGGCCTGCGTGCGCTGGTCTGGGTACAACGCTATCTGGATGCGGTAAGGCCGCGACTGACGACCAAACACGACAGCGGCTACCTGTTCGTCACGATATGGGGTAAGCGGCTGGCACGGTCAACGCTGACGATACTGGCAGGCCGGGCAATACGGGATGATGCTCACCTGAAGAAAGCGGGGGCATGTCATGTGTTCCGGCACTCGATGGCCACGCAGATGCTGGAGCGGGGCGCAGATACGCGACACATCCAGGCGATACTCGGCCATGAGAAACTGGAAACCACGCAGATATATACCCGTGTGGCTATCGGGCATCTGAAACAGGTGCATGAGAAGACGCATCCGGCAGAGCGCAAGCCGAAGCCCCGACGCCGGAAGAGCAAACCGGACGAACCTAGGCCGGACGCCACGCCGCAGCCGGACGCAACAGAAAAGTAGCTCACTCCCTTCAAGCCCGCAGGGACGGTGCAGGGCAACAGGCGCGCCGTCCGTGGCGCACCTCTTGCCTTATGTGGCTAAGGCGCTCCGGCGGTAAATGCCGCCCAGCCAGCGCCAACCTTCATCACTCTCTTCCTGTCAGGTTGCTGGCCGTTCGTCATTCAACATAATGTGGCATTACGCGAAAGCCGCTGAACGCGGCCAACGCGTAACGAACATTATGTCGGCGCCGTTCAGGGTATGGGCGCGTTGCGGTCTTCTTCCGCATCGGCGTGCGGCTGGCCGCCGGGGTTCGGCAGCTCAGCACAGCGCGGCGCACAGGCTCGCTGCGCTCACCTCTGCTGTCGGCAGCCGCGCTCCTTCCGTGGCACCGACGGCGTGGCCGCCATCCCTGGCGGCGCAGGCTACGTGCCAACTCTCGGCCAACGTCAACCCCAAAGCAGAAGCCGTTCCTGCGTCACGGCGCTTAACGGCTTCATGCCCGCCCGGCTGCGTCTGGCTGCGCGGGGTCGCAGTCGCAGGCTCCTTGCTCCTTCCCCGCTCGCCAGCTTCCGCCCCCGCCCCGGTGTGGCGTGGTCATGCAAAACCGGGTTCATCCTTGAGGCACAGCGTGACAGAGCGCCGCAGGGCGTCGCTTGCGGACTCTGTGCCGCCCGCCCCCGCAGAACCCGCGCCGGGGCCACAGACAAGCAGTGTCCCCGGCGCGGGTTGCCGTGGTAACCCCAAACCCCAAAAGGCAAACGACTAATGGCAGCGGCTGCCGCCGCTGCTATGATGCGAGGCAGGCAGACAGGGAAGTCA
>NZ_JACDRR010000018.1:5399-5521 GCF_013449375.1 Pectobacterium sp. CFBP8739
CGCGTCGGGGTGTTCGGGTTGCGGGGTGGTTAATCGGCTGAGAATGCTGCCTGAAAAGTGCGTTGCTTCAAAGAGTTAAGTGCACTAAAAAGTACGACTGCATCAGGATCGTCCCTATGACC
>NZ_JACDRR010000019.1:0-114763 GCF_013449375.1 Pectobacterium sp. CFBP8739
GCCTGTACCTCACGGTATCACCCAGCGGCGCTAAGCTATGGTATTTCCGCTACCGTTTCGGCGGTAAAGAAAACCGTCTGGCTTTTAGCCCCTACCCGCAAACTACACTAGCGGAAGCCCGTGGAAAACGCGATGCAGCGCGTAAGCTGCTGGCAACCCCACATTCACAGCCAAAGGCGGGAACCTGCTGCGTGCTACTTGACGAGCAGCAGGTCGGCTCGTGGCATCGTAATCATTGCATACCCAGATCATCATGGTTCTCAATCAGCGTAGCCCACCAATTCCTCTCCCCTTTTACACCGTTATAAATAGTTATTTACATTTATGTAAATATCGATGTCTAAACACCAGCTTGTTGGTATAACTGTAATCATTATCAAATAGATACAACACAGTAATCCCCCGAAATCTTGCCGGCACACGCCGCTGATCACGCGCGATGCTGTCGGCATGATGACTCAACAACAGGCTAAGAATTTACGCTATGACATCAATTTCTGAATCACTCACCGCATTGGTGAAGCGCCGCGCACAGTTACGCGAGATGTTCACGACACATCAATTCGATGCGCTCGATACCCTGCTAGAGCAAGAACATCAGGTTTGGCTGGACGGTCCTAACCTGCCTTATAGCTATATTTGGCACATTAATTCGCTCTTTGACCCAGCGCTGTCTGATGCCGATATCCTTTCTCACTTGCAGGCATGGGTGACTGCATCCCCAAAGAGCTATCACGCTAATTATCTGACTGGGCAATATTGGGAAAATGCAGCAGCCCGAATTCGTACGTCAAATGGCGGGGAATATGTAGAAAACGATCGCTGGATGGGTGCTGAGCTGGCACGCGATCTGGGCGTGGCGGCTTACCTGCGTGCCAGTGCGCTACATCAGCGACCTGCCCTGACCTTTTCACGGCTGTTTCGTCTGACCTGCTATTTAGGCGAACCACAGTGGCTGGGTGTCCTACTGCAAGGCGGTGAGCCGCTGACCTACGCACAGCGTCAGACACAGGTGGAACCCGCGCTGTGGGAAGCGGGTCTAGAGCACTTGCGCAATGAAGGTGCGCAAACGCTTGTTGAGCTTCCTGTCGCATTACCCGTTTCACTGCCAGACAGAGAAGATCACGAGTGGGAAGATCCCATGAACTACTGGCTGCGCGTCACACTAGCCATTCGCCCACAGGATTTGGCAATTCGCAAAGAGTGCGTTTACTTCCTGTATCCACGCTGGGGCGGCAGCCATGAGGCAATGACGCAATTTATTGATGGGCCACTGTGTGAAGCCCTGACAGAGCCCGAACGTAACAGCCTGCGCGTGACTCAGTGCTGGGACTACATTGGCTATGACGTGCTTTTGCCTGACGCAGAGGACACCGAGAGTGTGGCCTACTGCCGGAAAACCTTTGACTGGTTGCTGACGCTCGAGCTTGATGCGGATGTTCGCGCGAAGGTACTACGCCAATATGCCAGCTTCCTCAGTACCTATGCGCGAACGGACGAAAATGGCGATATTCACTGGAATAAAGTCGATATGCAGTTGGCCTATGACCTGATGGTTGAGGCCTGGCAGGTTGATCTCCCAGTATCACACCCAAATGAAGGTGCACTCGATACGTTAATAAGCTGTATCAATTTTGCCGGTATCGAAGATAGCTTTAATTTAATGCCAAAATTTCTGGAACGCTGTCAGGCGTGGGCAGATTCAGCGTATGAAACCACTATCGCGGCGCTCGCTAGCAAGTTCGGTTTCTATGGTATCACTCAGGGTCAGTTCGATAGCGATGCGCTGCTCGCACGTTGTCGCTTCATGAAATCAGATACAAACTTCGGTCAGGCGGCCGCTAACTTGTTCGAATCCGTTTCCGAAGAGGCAGGGATCTTTCTGCTACACGAAGCGGCGAGCTGGGGCGAGGTATCTTCCATGGCATCACTCGGTGACCTCTACTCCGGTTATCTATCACGTATGCACGGCCGCGACCCTTCACCTTATGAAGATCACGAAAAATCACGCTATTGGAAGGAGGTGTCGGCGGAGAAAGGCCATGTCGTTAGCATGTACAACGTTGCCTATAATCTAATCAATGAAAATGACACGTTAACGCCGGAGCAATATCAGCGAGTGAGCACATTGTTGTTCAGCGTCCTGCGGAGCCCTAACCTGAGTAGACAAGTGTGGGAACGTTCAGCACGGGAGTTGAGTACACACTTGCTGTTTAGCGGTATTCCTGAAGATCAGCAGCGCTGTGTTGATGAGGTCCTCCCCCTATTATGGGACGACGAAATGGATGAAAACCGCGACTATGCGGCAGGTTATTACGCGTATGCTTTCCGTAACGGGGCGGGCGTCGCCCAGAATAGCTATCTGGCCAAAGTGTGGATCGACCGCGCATTGGAAATCACCCCTGATAGCCAGTACAACCACGATCGGGCGAACGAAATCTATCAGCGGGGCGGTATGTTAGGCGGCGTCCGCGCCAAAATGGGCTTCAACCGCGATAAAGCGCAGATGGATGCGCGTGGACGCGCCATCACGTTTGGCGATGACGCCCGTCAGGAGCACCAGTAACCCACAACCCCCCTCTCATTGTGCTGTTTTATATACAAATAATATAGCGGCGAAACTGGGGGGTTGACTGTTACCCGGCGTAAGAAATTATGCTGAGGAGGGAGCAGGTTTAGGATGAGCCGCATGGACGCGGCTCAAGCTTGCGCCACGTATGGAACGTGTCGCAAGCGGTCCGTTAAGCCTGATACCGACGAAGGCATCGCGCAGCGACATAATTTAGCCGGAAGCCAGGGTTCACAGGGCGACGGCAACTGAGCCGCCCTGTGCGGGCGCGTGCTACGGGGTAGCATGAGAATAGCAGTATTGTGGCGCACGAAACCGTCTCCGCGTTCACATAGAATGTGACTAAAAGGCCGCTTATCATGGTGAAATAACCGCATCATGTTATTGGGGCAGCACCGCTGCCCCACTGACTATCAGACGTCCGTCAGCCGTTTTCGATCGACCTTACCGCTGCCGGTTTTCGGCAGCTTATCAAGCACCACAATGCGCCCTGGCACCATGTAAGCCGGTAAGAACTGATGCAACTGTTTGCGCAGCGCCAGTTTAGTCATCTCCGAGCCAGGTTTATATTCCACGTAGCCGACCAGCACCGCGTCATCCCCTTCACCCTGAAGTTTGACAGCCGCATCCTGCACCTGCTCGATCTGTTTCAATTGAGCCTCGATTTCCCCGAGTTCGATGCGAAATCCTCGCAATTTTACCTGATCGTCGAAGCGGCCAAGATACTGATAACGATCGTCCGCCAGCAACCGGACTTTATCCCCAGTGCGATACATGCGCTGTCCTGATTCCACCTGCTGAATAAAACGATCCTGCGTCAGATCGTCACGCTGCCAGTACCCGCTGCTCAGCGCCTCACCGAGAATGCACAGTTCGCCGACCATTCCTTCCGCCAGCGGATGCCGATCGTCGTCGATCACCAGATGCTGATAACCCGCCAGCGTGTTACCCAGCGCGACCGTGTGCTGGTTCTCCAGAGTTGCGCTATCAATCTGCGCCATCTGCGACCAGATCGTCGCCTCGGTTGGCCCATAGCAATTCCATAGTGTCTTACAACGGCTGACCAGGCGCTGCGCCAGTCGCAGATCCAGCGCTTCACCGCCGCACAGCGCCACCAGATCGGGTTTACCCTGCCAGCCAGTTTTGAACATCATGCGCCAAAACGCGGGCGTGGCCTGCAATACGTTGATCTCAGGTCGAACCTGTAAATACGCCGCGACCGCCTGTGGATCTTTGTATTCCTCATGCGTGGTCAGGTGCAACACGCCGCCGACCCACAGCGGCCCAAACACCTCCAACATGGAGATATCGAACGCCAGCGTGGTAATCAGCAGCCAACTGGCTTTATCCGTTAAAGCCAGCCGTTCTACGCTGGCATGAATAAAGGTTTGCAGTGCCCGCTGACCAATCACGACGCCTTTTGGTTTTCCCGTCGAACCGGAAGTAAACATCATGTAGGCCGCCGTTTCCGCGCCCTCCGTCCGTGCCAACTGTACGCTCGCGGTGGCATCGCTGGCGGCATATGGTAAATCACCAAGGTTCAGGATCGGGCAGTCAAACGCCAGCGAACCGCCGGTATAGCAGTCCTGTAAGACCGCAGCCAACGCCGCTTCCTGCTGAATCGCCTGTAGGCGTTCCCCCGGAAAATCCGGCTCCAGCGGCACAAACGCCACCTGAGAAAACACGCAGGCCAGCAGCGCCGCCACAGTGTCAGGCTGACGGCTCAGATGCAGCCCCACGCGCTGACCAGCCGTGATGCCCTGCGCAGCTAGCACCTGTTGAATCAGCACCACACGCTGTAGCAGTTCCCGATAGCTGATTTCACGCTCCTGAAAGCACATGGCCACGCGATCCTGACGCGCATCCTGAGCAAGGCGCGCCAGCAGTTCATCGTGCAGAGCAGGCATCGTCGCCCTGTGAGGTAGCGGTGCCACCCGCGGACTGAGGCGAATCTGCGCCAGATGCTCCCAACGCGGTGTCAGCAGGCCTTCGAGTAGCTGAATAAAATGGCGGGCAATGCGCTGTAGCTGATGGTTATCAAACTGCCCATCAGGCGCGGTCAGAATGACCCGATCGTGCTGAACCTGCACGATGAGCGCCACATTCTGAGCTACGGCAGGTAACGATGCCATTTCCCCCACGATCAGCAGGCTGCTAAACAGCGTATGCTGCGTGCCAGCTGCCGGAATCTCTGGCGCAGACTGCGGATCGCAAAACGATCCCACTGCTGTGATCCACTCGCTCACCAGACGATCGCGCTGGTGAAAATGCGCGATCAGCGGTCTTACATGATCGGGGAGATCGGACGTGACGAACGCGCCACACACCTGCTCTTCACCGCTGTATTTGTACAGCAACCAGCTCCATGCCGCGCTCACCAGCGGCGTGGGATATTGTCGAGGCAGCTCACTGCTGTGCCGCTGTTCACCGTGCGCGGCACCTACCCGCTGCCCGAAGGCCGTGGGCTGCTGAATCTCTGCCAGTGGGTTCACCACCGCTTCATCGCTCTTTGTCATGACCGTGTTTCCTCATTGGCGGTCACCTTCGACTGTGCCAGATATCCGCTCAGTGCCTGCGGTGACGGATAGCGTTGTAATAACGCCACACTCACCGGCTGCGCTAACGCACGGCTTAACGCCTGTGCCAGCGCAATACGCTGGAGCGAATCGACGCCACTTTCACACAGCGTCTGCGACCAGAGACCGGATTCAGCGAGATGCAGCGTCTGCGCCCACACGCGCAACAGCGACTGGGCTGACGGCGTATCCGGCTGGCTAATACCGCTATCTGCCACCGTTTTCTGCGCACCCCCCGAGCCTGTCGCTTTCTCATGCCCGATCATCTCGGCTGGCTGCTGCGGCGCACTATTGATCAGCGCTACCACTTCGTCATGCCAGCGCATCAGCACCCGACGCGCCTGCGCACTGTCCAGCACATCAGCGTCAAACTCGAAGCGCAGCAACATGCAACCCGCCTGCTCACACACCACCAGATTCAGCGGCATCTCGACTTTTTCATAAGCAGCGGAGAATTCGGGAGATAGCCGATGCGGGTCGTCAGCACGTTCACCTTGATCCTCCTTTGCTCCGGGCCGATTTTCATTAACAGGGTAGTTTTCATAAACGAACAGACTATTGAACAGACGCGAGCGTCCAGCCGTCAGCGCAATCAGCGACTGTGTAGCATGCTGATTCATCGCCATCAGCTCATTCTGCAACTGCACCAGATGCTGTTGTAGCGATACCGGCTGCTGCCAGCTCAGCGCTAGCGGCAGGCTGTTGATGTAGAGACCCACGCTACTCGCCACGTCCTCTACGGGACTTTCCCTGCCCGACAGCACGTTCCCGACAATACTGACCGCATCGCCGGTCGAGCGCGCCAGCAGCCGGTGCCAGGCGTATTGCGTGATAATGCTATGCGTGACGCCCACCTCACGGGCAAAGGCAATGAGTGCAGCCTGCTCCTGCTCGCTCAAACTCACGCTGGTAACCTGCGGTTCAATCTGTGTCAGATGCTGGCTGAGATCGGCACGTCTGCCTGCCGCCGCAAACAGCACGGCCACATCGTTTGTCTGCACTAGCAGTGGCTGACGCTGCTGCCAGAAAGCCTCAACGGCGGGCTGCTGCGCCACGGCGTGCAGCGCATAATCCACATAGGCGCGATCCACCTGAATCGCGGATGTTTCGCCATGTATAAATGTTTCACCGTGCATTAATGTCTGATAATCACGGTGTACCGCGCCCAGCAGCTGTGGGCCGCTCCAGCCATCAATGATGCTGTGGTGACAGCTCAGCAGTACCCGATAATCCTGTTCACCCACGCGGAAACAGGCGATGCGCAACAGCGGCGGTTGCGACAAATCAAATCCGTTGCGTAAATCCTGCTGGCGATAGCGTTCGATAGCCGCGTGCGGATCGGCCTCATGTGCCACATCCTGATAGTGGAAAGGCAGTTCTGCCTGCGTCACAATCACCTGCACGCTGGCACACTCGCTTTCCAGCGCGGCACGCAGTGCCGGGAACCGCTGAATCTGACGCTGCCATGCCTGACGATAACCTTCCACATCCAGCGCCTGCGCATAGCGAATCGGCGTTTGCAGATGATAGGCATCGTCCTGCGGGCAACGCAGACGGTGATACAACATCGACTGCTGGAGCGACGACATCGGCAACAGCGTGTCGATATCATAACGCTGCGACAGGCTGTCGAGCTGTGTCTGGCTCAGCATAACCGCAGGGAAATCGCTGGGAGTAAAGACGGTGCCGCGGCTCAGTTGGTCCAGACAGGCTGCCGTCAGCGCGCGGATATTTTCCGTCAGCCGCACCATCAGGCGATCACTGTCATGCTGATTGAGGCAGCCGACCTGACGCAACGTGAGTTGCCCGCCCGCAATACCGCCGTGGAGGCTGATTATCTCCACCGGTTTATTCTGCGGCGCAACGCAGCTTCCCGGCGCGACATCCACCGGACGCCACACGCCAGCCGCCTGAACCGACAGCCCAAGATAGTTGAACACAATCGGCGACAGCGTGAGTGAAGCGCCCTGCGGATGATGGTAGCGCAGTGGGTTAAACCCGACGCCTTTGTCCGGCACCTGACGCAGTTGTTCCTTGCTGGATTTAATCAGGGAAGCCCAGTCAGACCGATCTTGCAGACACACCGGATAGGTGCTGGTAAACCACCCGACCGTGCGGCTGACATCCAGCGTCGGATCAATCGCTTCACGACCGTGCCCTTCCAGCATGATGCGGGCTTTGTCACCCCAGCCGAGATCGTTTAGCGTACGGGTCAGCGCTACCAGCAACAGATCGCTGACGTCGGTATTAAAGGCGCGGTTGGCCTCGCTCACCAGTTGGCCGGTGGTTTCGGCATCCAGCGTCAGCATCGCCGCACTGCCATGGCCTTGCGGATCTTTCGCTGCCAGCAGCGCCGTCTGAACCCCTCCGTCTTCCTGCGCCTGCCAGTACGCTAACTGTTCTGCATGTTGCGTAGCGTAGTGGTGCAGCGCCGTGCCCCACTGGCGATAGCTCGACGTTTTCGGCAACAGCGGTTCACCGAGGTAAAGCCGTTCCAGGTCGTCCACCAGAATGCGCCACGACACGGCATCAATCACCAGATGGTGGAAAGCAAGGAACACCGCCGTGTCCGCCTGCGGATGGTGACGCACCAGTGCACAGGCCATCGTTCTTCCCTGAACGGGATCGAATTCACGCTGCAACGCGGTAAACGCCTGTTGCAGGCCGTCATCACCGAGCTGACGATAATCCAGCTCCGACACCGCACAAGACACTTCCGTCAGATAACGCTGCCCGTCGGCATCACAGGCCAGACGCAGCGCGTCATGTTGCGCTATCAGCGCCCGCAACATCGTGGTCAGGCGTTCGGTATCCACGTCAGGCAGTTGAATCATCGCCGCCTGATTCCAATGTTCAGGACGTGCCAGCGGCTGTTCCATAAACCAGCGCTGAATCGGCAACAGCGCGAATTCGCCTTCCAGCGTGCCCTGCTCCGCCACCATTCCGGTGTCACGGTTATTCTGTGCCAGCACGCGACACAAACGCCGCACGCTTTTTGCTTCGAAAACGTCTTTCACCGTGCAGACATAGCCCGCGCTGCGCAGGCGCGTCGTCAGTTGAATACTGAGGATCGAATCGCCGCCTAAGCGGAAAAAATCATCCTCCACGCCCAGCGGCGTATTCAGCACGCTGCGCCAAATCGCCAGTACGTCCGCTTCCAGCGGGTTATCGGCTTCACCATCGCCTTCACTTGCCTCCAGCACCGGCGGCAGCTGTTTCGTATCGAGCTTGCCGTTTGGCGTCAGCGGCATGACTTCCAGCAAAATCAGCCGGAACGGCACCATGTATTCCGGCAGGTGCTTCGCCACATCAATCAGCACGGCGGCAGGTTCCGGCGCGCTGCTGTCAGCGTTCACCGTGCCATAGGCAACCAGCGCCGGACGGTTCCCCACCTGAGCCACGATGACTTTAACCTGTTTCAAAGACGGACATACCACCGCCAGCTGTGCCTCAATTTCACCCAGCTCAATGCGGTAGCCGCGCAGCTTAATCTGCTCATCAATACGGCCACAATATTCATAGTCACCGTTGTTCAACAGCCTGGCCTTATCACCCGTGCGATAAATGCGCAGCGTCGCTGTACCTTGTCCGGTATGGTTCACATCGTTCAGCGTGATGTGTTCAAAGCGGCTGGCGGTCATCTGCGGTTGGTTGAGGTAGCCACGCGCCAGCCCAAGCCCCGCAAGGCACAGCTCGCCCGGCACGCCCGCCGGACACAGTTGCCCGGCAGCGTCCAAAATCAGCGCCTGAATATGAGCGATGGGTTGACCGATGGTGACGGGCTGACCTTTACGCAAGCGGGTGCTCAATGCGGTGACGGTACATTCCGTCGGCCCGTACATGTTGTACAGCGCGACTTTGTCGGCCCAGTTATCCACCACCGCGTTCGGACAGGCTTCACCGCCCATACCAATGGCTTGAATACCGTTAACCTGCTTCGGATCGAGAATCGACATTAGCGCCGTCGGCAGGATCAGGTGCGTCGCGCCCGCCTGTTCGGCCTGCACAATCGCCCGATCGTTAGGTTCGCCAAACGCCAGCGTGCCACCACTGCTCAGCGGCAGCAGCGTCGTCATGTTACCGGCGTCAAACGAGAGCGACATGCAGTTGAACATCGTGCTTTGCGGCGTGAACGCGATGCGATCGCGATGATCGTCCAGCAGATTGATCAGCGAACCGTGTTCGATCATCACGCCCTTCGGCAGACCGGTCGATCCCGAAGTGTAGATCACCTGCGCCAGCTGTTGTGCATGGCGCGGAATGGCTGGCGGTTCATCGCCCGGTAGATCGTGCCACAGCGCGACAACCGCAGGATCGGCCAGATCGATACGTTGTTCGGCAGACCACTGCGTCAGCTGTTGCCCATCGCCGCCAAGAATCACGGCAAGATTGGCATCGGTAATGATGTGGCGCAGCCGCTCCAGCGGATAATCGGGATCCAGCGGCACATAGGCGGCTCCTGCTTTCCAGACGGCCAGCAGCGCAATGACAAAATAACGATCGCGTTTCGCCAGCACGCCGACCAGCGATTGTTCACCCAGCCCCTGACGGTGCAGCCAGTGCGCCAGCTGATTCGACTGCCTGTTCAGCTCAGCGTACGTCAGCGTATCCGTGCGCTGTTCGCCGTCAAAGGCTATCGCCAGTTGCTGAGGATCGCGCTGGGCGATGGCTTCAATCACGTCGGTTACCGTCAGCTGTGGCTGCGGATAGCTACGCGGCAGTTGCTGACTTTCCGCCAACACGGCTGCAAAGCGATCCGCTTCCATCAGCGGCAGATGCCAGACGTCAGTTTCCGGAGCCTCAACCACGGCCTCAATCAGCCGGATAAAACGATCGGCGTAATACTGGATCGTCTGGCGCTCAAACAGTGCAGTGGCAAACAGCCAGTCCAGCCGCACCTCGCCCATCAACTCCGTCACCTTGACCGAGATATCGGTCTTGGCGGGCAGTACCGGCGAGGTTTCTTCCGCTGCATCACAGCCAGGAATCAGATCGTTGAAATCCACTTTAGCCTGATACACCAGCATTACCTGGAAGATCGGGTTGATCGCGGTGGTGCGATCGGAACCGATCGCCTCGCTCAGCGCTTCAAAACGGTAAAGTTGATGATCGAAGGCCGACAGATCCTGCTCGCGGCAATATTGCAGGTAATCCACGAAACGCTGGCTGTCCTGTAACTGAGTGCGCAGCACGATGGTGTTAACGAAGAAGCCGACGACATCTTCGATATCCGGTCGTTCGCGGTAGGCCAGCGGCGAACCAATGACGATGTCTTTTTCACCGCTGATGCGCGCTAGCATTAGGGAGAACACCGCATGCAGGCCAATGAAGTTAGAGGTATTGTAGCGCTGACACAGGCGTTTAAATTTATCCCACAGATCGTTGTTGATCGCGGAGAAGATCACCTCACCGCCGCTGTTCTGGTGTGCCGGGCGCGGTTTATCCAACGGCAAGCTGTGTACTTCAGGAATCCCCGTCAGCCGCTCAACCCAGAACGGTTTGAACTCGTTGTGGTAATCCAGAAATGAGTCGGAATTGAACCAGTGTGCGTAGTCGATATAGTTAAGCTGAGTAGGCTCGACGGGGTAAGGCTGGCGGTTTTGACAAGCCAGAAAAGCCGGTTTGAAATCCGCAAATAGATTCTTCACCGACCAGCCATCGGAAATAATATGGTGCTGGGTGATCATCAAAATGTGCACCCGTTCGCTCATTTTCACCAACCGCACGCGGGTGAGATTGCCCGCAGTGAGATCGAACGGGCGGCTGATTTCCGCTTTCACCTGCTGCTGCAAGCGTGCTTCCCGTTCCGCTTCCGGCAACGATGAGAAATCATCATGCTGTATCACAAACGGTTGATAGGCATCGATACGCTGTTCGCCCTTGCCCTGTTCATTGACCACAAAACGGGTTCGCAAGCTGGCATGGCGCTGCGCCAGCGCGTCAAAGGCAAACTCCAGCGCCGCCACATCCAGCGGGCCGGTCAGACGAAAATAGACCGGCATATTGTAGAGGTGTGATTGCTCTTCGTACTGCTCGATAAACCATAGTCCGCTCTGTGATGACGACAGCGGGCCGGACGTCGCATTCTGCGGCGTGATGGGGCGTTCAAACGCCTGCTGTGCCGTCAGGCAGCGGACGATGGCGTCTTTGTTTTCCTTAATCGTGCGCCCAATCTCTGGCGTGATCGCGTCTTTGCTGGACTGCGAAATCAACTGCCCCTGCGCATTTAACGCCAGACGGACACCCTGCCGTTCCAACTGCTTTAACAGCGTTACGATATCTTTCATGACTTGTCACTCTCTCAGCAAATCAGGCCGTCAGCGTTGCCCCACCGTCCACCACCACATCCTGCATGGTGATGTGGCTGGCCAGATCGGAAGCCAGAAAAACCACGGTATTGGCGATCTCGTCCGGCTGAGCGATCTTGCCCAGCGGGATTCCCAGTTTGTACTGGTCAGGAAAGCCCGCGATAGTGCGCTGCTCGGCATCGGCGCTGTGCCACATGCCACGCTGCATCGGCGTGTCCGTCGATCCCGGCGACACCAGATTGCAACGCACGCCGTAAGGCGCCAGTTCCAGACCGGCACAGTGAGACAGACTGGTGAGCGCCGCTTTCGAGGCACAGTACGCCGCCATCTGCATACGGGGAACATGCGCGGCATTGGAGCCGACGCAGACAATCGCCCCGCGGCGCTGCTGCTTGAAATGTGGAACCAGTGTGTTTAACAGGTAGAACGCGCCAGAGGCGTTGACGTTGATGCTCTGGTGCCAGTCGTCCACGTTCAGCGCGTCGATGTCGCCCAGGCGCAGAATCCCGGCGGCGTTGACCAGCACGTCGAGCCCCGTTTCTGCCAACTGCTGGCGACAGACCGTCGCCACGCTGTCCGGCTCGCTGATATCCAGCGTCACACAGCGAAACGGATGATCGTCATGTCGGAATGCGCGGTCGAAACCGACCACATTCGCGCCCAGCGCAACGAACTGGCGGGCAATGCTTTCGCCAATACCGCTCGCCGCACCGGTGACCCAGACGGTCTTGCCGCTGAAATCAAACTGAAGAGGTTGTGCTTTGTTCATCATTTTCCCTACCACACCATTTCCACGCTGTTTTCGTCCTGTGACAGCCTGTCGTCCAGATAGCGGCAGAAGTCGCTGAGCTGAGGATGATCGAACACATCAGACACCTTGATGCTGACGGAAAACTCGGCGGCCAGACGGTTGACGATCTGGATGGTCTGCAACGACTGTCCACCCAGCTCGAAGAAGTTATCCCGCGATTGGATCCCCGACACGCCGAGGACCTGCTGCCAAATGGCGCTGACCCGATTTTCGGTTTCGCTGGCTAACATCCGCACTGGAGCCTCATCGCGGTATTCCGCCAGCAGACGCTTGCGGTCGACCTTGTTGGAGCCGGTTTTCGGCAACTGGAGGAAGGCACGGTAATCGGTCGGGATCATCGCCGGCGGTAACACGCTGCCCAGACGCTGTTTCAGCGTACGGGCATCGATCTCGCCTACTTTCGTGGCGATAAACGCCACCAGACGCCGCACGCCGTTGGGGTAAACAATGCCTTGAACACAGGCTTCATCGACGTCCGGCTGCGCCAGCAGATGGGCTTCGACTTCCCCAGGCTGGATCCGGTAGCCACTGATTTTAAACTCGTTATCCATGCGCCCGAGGTACAGCAGCTGTCCTTTTTCCAGCCGTACTCTGTCACCCGTGCGGTAAGCCGGAAGCTCCCGATCGCCCACCGCTATTTGCGTAAACGCCGTGTGTTCTGTACCGATGTAACCCGCCGCCAGCGTTGGCCCCAGCAGCACTAGTTCCCCTTCCGCCGCAGGGCGGTCGCCCGCCGCCAGAATCAGCGCGTTGACCCCCGCCAACGGCAGACCGATAGGAAGCTGCGCAACATCGGCAGACTGCGTTTGCAGATCGCAGCTGGTCGCGACTACCGTGGTTTCCGTTGGGCCATAGGTGTTAATTAAGCGCAGCGTATCCGGCGCATGGCGTTGCCACTGCACCAGTTGTTCGGGGTACACCGCTTCACCCCCGATGATGATGGCGCGCAGTGCGGAAGGCAGGGTCAGTGCGCCGGTTTTCAGCGCCACGACCCATTCATTCCAGAATGCCGTCGGCAGATCGAGCAGGGTAATCGCCTGTTCTTCAACCTGTTCGACAAAGGTCGGAATCGACTCCAGCATCTCATCGGTGCGCAGCACCAGCGTTGCACCGCTGGTCAGCGTGGCAAAGATCTCTTCAATGCTGGCATCAAAGTTAAACGGGGCAAATTGCAACACGCGATCCGCCGCGCGCAGGCCATAGCGCTGGCGTGCCGCTGCGATGAAGTAATCCAGTGCGCTGACACCGATCTCTACCCCTTTCGGCAATCCGGTCGATCCTGAGGTGAACATAATATAGGCAATCTGCCCGTCTCTCGCTTCCGCAGGCGGCAGTGCGGCGGCCTGTGTGTTGGATGACAGAAGATGCCCCGCCAGAACGATTTCGCCGGAAAAGACCGACGCCAGCCGATGCTGGTAGTCCGCCTGCGTCACAATCGTGCGTAACCCGGCAATCTGGATGATGTGCTGCTGACGTTCGTGCGGCTGTTCAGGGTCGAGCGGTACATACACCGCGCCGCACTGCATCACGGCCAGCAGGCAAATGAGGGCTTCCGGACTGCGGTTCAGCATGACACCGATGCGCTCACCGGTCTGAACGCCGCGTTCATGCAGCGCCGCGGCGGCCTGGCCGCTCAGATCCAGCAGTTGCTGATAGCTATACTGCCGGTCGCGCTGTGTCAGCGCCGGATGATTCGGGTTTTTACGCGCCTGTTTGGCGATCGCCGTCAGAACGGGTTCAACGAACGGCTCAGGCTCGCGGCTGGTGAGCAACGCCAGCTCACGCTCTTCACGCAGCCAGTTTCCCAACAGCTCACCACTGGTTTGCTGCGGCTGTGCTAGCCAGCGTTGAAGCAGCGTGAACAGCGTTTCTTGCAGGCTGGCGAGCGCTTCTGCGCTGTAACAGGCTGGGTTGGCATCAAAGTCCAATACCGGTGTGCCATCGGGTTTGAAATGGATCTCGATCGTCAGATCTTCTACTGGCCCGGCGCTGAGATTCAGCGTGCTGGACGACAGCGATCCGTAGCTGAGCGGATGATCGAACGGCATGATATTGATCAGTGGGCCGAAAAGCCGCTGCTCACCGCCGACGCGGTTCAGATCGCGCCGTAAGTGCTCATAGCGATAATGTTGATGCCGACGCAGCGTACGTTTGGTGCGAGCCACCTGCTGCGCCAGTGTGACAAAGTCCGCCTGCTCATCCACCTGAATGCACAGCGGCACAATATTCATCTGCATGCTCGGCACCGTCAGCGAGGCAGAGCCGATACGGTTCATTACCATCATGCCTAACGTCAGTCGGTCGCTGTCAGACACCAGTTTTAGGTGCGTCGCCAGCATCGCTAAAAACAGATCCGGCCAGCTGATTTTGTTGCCTTCACACAGCGCCATCAGAGGCTGCCAGATATCCGCTGGCAACACGCTGCTCTGGCGCAAAAACCGCGCCGCGATAGGTGCTTTCTTTTCGCTGAAGCTGGTCGGTTCCGGCATCGCGTTCAACGTTTCCAGCCAGAAATCACGCGACTGTACCGTCTGCCCGCTGGCATCGCGCTGCTGTTCTTCTTCCAGTACCTCGCTGAACGGGCCGAACTCCGCCACCGCCACGGGTTGCCCCGCCGTCAGCGCGGTATAGATCTGGGCGATGCGTTGAAACAGCATCGTCGTGCCAAAACCGTCCAGCGCAATGTGGTGCACGCAGCTGTAGAGAAAATCGCGATTTTCACCGCACAGCAGCGCAAAGCGGCAGGGTAATCCGTTCAGCAGATCCAGCGGCTGGGCGATTTCCTCACGCGCCCACTGGCGTATCGTCTGCTCTTCATCCGTCATCGGTGCAGGCAACAGTTCACTAATCGGCAGCACGTCAATCGGCACTGGCAGCTGTGAGGCCACAAAGCCGATCTCTGGCTGCTCGGCCTGTTCACCCGCAACCTCAACAAACTGGCAGTACAGGCACTCGCACTCCATGACCGCCTGACGGATCGCACTCAGCATGGCTTCGATATCGACTTTGCCATCAAACGCGATGCACTCCGCCGTGTTGAACGTCGCTTTATCATCATTCAGGGCATGGCCTAACCACAGCCCGCGCTGCGCAACGCTCAACGGTTTCATGATGCGGCTCCCTGCTGTTTTTCAATCAGCGCCCACCAGGCATTCAGGCTGGGGTTACGCGCCAAATCGACAAAGCTCAGCGTGACCCCTTGATTGCGCCATTCGGTCAGCAGCGCCATCATGCGCACCGAATCCAGACCGTAGTCGATCAGGTTTTCATCTTCATCGAATTGATCTTCATCTTCGTCGATCAAGGTCAGCAGGTGTGCTCTCAGTGCTTGCTTTGTCAGTGCCTGTGCCATTTTTTCTCCTGTAAGTTCTGCCGTGCTAACCACCCGTCCGGCGCGCGTCGCCACATATTTCAGCGCCATCTGGTGTTCCTGAAGTGAGAAATCCGCCACCGCATCGCCGACCATGAACGGCTTGATGTCGCGCATGAAGGCATCCGTCGCGGTAATCATGCAGCCGATATGCCCGTAAACGCCGCAGATAATCAGCTGATCTTTACCCATCTCCTTCATCATCGGTTCCAGCGGCGAACGGTGAAAAGCGCTGTAGCGCCACTTCACCAGCACCGTGTCGTGCTCATCCGGTGCCAGCGCACTCACGACGCGCTGTTTTTCAGGATGATTATTCAGCCCTGCGCCCCACATGTCGTTCAGCAGTGCCCGGTCGGCCGCGCTTTGTGCGTTCGGCTGCGCGGTATACACCACCGGAATCCCCTGTGCTTTGCAGTAGGTTCGCAACGCCACAATGTTCTCGATCAACTGCTGCGCCAGCGGGCTTTCCGCACCATAGAAATTCACGAAATAGTCTTGCATGTCATGAATCAGCAGCACCGCGCGCTCAGGTTCAAACGCCCAGGAAACCTTGTTCCCAGGGAAATCCTGTGCGCGCGGCAGGGGATAAGAAGCAATAGAAGGGATTGCCATCACAAAATCCTTATTGGTTTTGAATACTATGCTCGGTTTTGAGTGCTAAGTTGGGTCTGGATGCGCTGACGGAGTGATTTCTTATCAATCTTGCCGACCGGCGTAACGGGCAAGGCGTCGATCATCTCGAAGCGGTCCGGCAGTTTGAATTCAGCAATACCCTGATTGCGAAGATATTTTCTCAACGTAATGGCTTTCAGCGCGGGATCGCTGACCACCAGAAAAGCGCAGCTCTTCTCGCCCATAATCGGATCGGGCATGGACACCAGCGCGGCATGAAGAATGCCATCATGCTTGAGCAACAGATTTTCGATCTCTTCGGCGGCAATCTTTTCACCGCCTCGGTTAATCTGATCTTTTTCCCGCCCGACCACGCGCAGATAGCCATCCTCGGTCATCTGCACCACATCGCCCGAGTGGTAGAAGCCTTCACTATCAAAAGCGCGGGCGTTGTGTTCCGGGCTACGGTAATAGCCGCGGAAGGTATACGGACCGCGCGTCGCCAGCAGACCCGCTTCACCTCTCGGCACCGGATTACCGTCGATATCCAACACTTTAACTTCATCGTCCGGGCTCATCGGATAGCCCTGCGTGGTGAAAGTGTGCTCGTCGCTGTCGTCCAGTCGGGTGTAATTCACCAGCCCTTCCGCCATGCCGAGCACCTGCTGTAGCTGACAGCCCAACACCGCCGGAATACGACGGGCGACGGTTTCACTCAGCTTTGCCCCGCCTACCTGCAAGATCTTCAGGCTACGCAGCGCGCCACCAAACTGTTCGGCTGCCTGGATCCACAGCGCGGCGGCGGGCGGCACCAGCGAGGTAATATCGATCTGATGGCGTTCGATCAGCGGGAAACAGGTCATCGCCCCCGGATCCGGTGCCAGCACGACGCGTCCACCGGCATAAAACACGCCGAGCGAACCGGGCGAGCTTAACGGGAAGTTATGCGGTGCGGGCAACGCGCACAGGTAGCGGGTTTGTGGCGTCAGCTCACAGATTTCCACGCTGCGGCGCACGCTGTAGTAGTAATCATCGTGGGTGCGGGGAATCAGCTTCGGCGTACCGGTACTGCCGCCAGAAAGCTGGAAGAAGGCAACCTGCCCTGACGCGGAAGGCTGATACTGGCTGGCTGAAGTGCGCGGTTGCAACCAGCCTGACAGACTGTGCCCCAGCGGACTGTCGCCGAGCATCACCACCGTTTGCAGGCGGGGAACCTGCGTCTGTAGCCGATCCAGAAACTCGCCGTTGCCAAACAGCGGGTGCTCGGCCGAGGCGATCAGTAAGCGCGGTTCGATCTGCGTGGCGTATGACAGCAATTCCAGCTTGTTGTGGCTGAACAGCGCGTTAACTGGCGCGACGCCCATTTTCAGCAACGCGAAAAAGGTCAGGTAAAATTCAGCCACGTTCGGCAACTGCACCAATGCCGTGTCACCACAGCGCAGGCCGCTTTCCGTCAGGCGCGATGCCAGCGCGGAAGATTGCCGATCCAGCTCGCGATAGCTCCACTGGCGCTCGCCGCACACCACCGCAACGGCATCAGGTTGCGTCGTCAAATGGCGTTCCCAGGCATCCGTTAACGGCAAGCCGACCCAGTACCCTTTGTCGCGGTAACGCTGCGCCAGTTCCTCTGGCCAGGGCGTAAATTCAATGCTCATAGTCCATCCACACCAGAGTTAAGCCCAAACGCATTCAGCATCGTGTTTAATTTGGCGGCAGTTTCAGCCCATTCCTCCTCGGGGACTGACGCCTCAACAATGCCCGCACCGGCAAACAGGCGGACGTTATTGTTTTTGATGGTGCCGCAGCGAATCGCTATCGCCCATTCGCCATCGCCGTTGGCATCACACCAGCCGACAATGCCGCTGAATACGCCGCGATCGTGCGGTTCCAGTTCGGCGATCAGCTGGCGCGCGTCCTGCGTGGGGAAGCCGCACAGTGCAGGGGTAGGATGGAGCTGGCAGGCCACCTGAAGCGCTGTCATCTCTGGGTTCACCAGTTCGCCGCTGATGGCGGTAGATAAGTGCCACATGGAGGCGGTGTGCATCAGCGAAGGTGCCGATGGAATCGTTAACGACGCGCACAGCGGCATCAGACGTTGACGAATGTCATCCACCACTAGCTTGTGCTCGTGCTTGTCTTTGCTGGAATTCAGCAAGCGCTGGCTATTCAGGTAATCCAGATGTTCATCGTTCATCCGTCGTGCCGATCCCGCCAGCGGGTTGGAGACAATGACGTTGCCCTGCTTACGCAGCAGCAGTTCTGGGCTAGCACCCAGTAAGATGGAACCATCAGGCAGCGGCAGCGAGAAGTGATAGCCACCCGCGTTCTGCACCATCAGGTTGTTGAGGATCGTTTGCGCCTTAACCGGACCCGTCAGCTCAATGTCCAGAATGCGTGACAGTACCGCTTTGCTCAGTTCACTGCGGCGGAAGCGCTCAACGGCCTCCGCCACGATAGACTTGAACTGACCCTCGTCTGGAACGCTGTTCAGCGTGAGTGCAGCAGGTGCTGCCGCCGTCTGCTTACGAGCACGACTGACGAGTTCAGATTTCGTCGTAACGGTGTAATTATCAGGGATATAGAGACTAGAAGGTTGCGTGGTATCAAAAGGAATCGCCCCCACCACAATAGGCAGCGACTGCCCTGCCTGACGCGCCCGCTGGAACGCCTGCGCGATTGCAGAACTCAGCCCATCATTGTGCGAATCTGGAACGCAAACAGGGGACGAAATACGTTCAAATAAGCCGGAAGTTGAAAGGCTACGGTGTTCCGATGCATATAAAAAAGCGGTCTGTTCCGAATAAGTTAGCCCGCTAAATGTTTCAGCTTCTGTAATCAGTGTATCCACAAGGCAGCTCCTGCGCTCGCAAATTAAATACCAATGATTATTAAAATCATTATCATTTATATCAAGCGCAGTTAAATTACACTGAAGTAACGTGTTCGGTCAATCCTTCCACAGAATGCTCATTCACGCCCACTAAATAGGGGTTATATTGATGTTAATCAATTTTTTTGGGCATCTTTCATAACGGTTAATGATTAGCAATAGGAATGTATTGATTATAAAACCCACATCACAGATGATAATGAAAATACTTATCATTCATTGTCAGGGAAATTAAGCTGCGCTAGACTGCGCGAATATTTTACTAACTGTGTCTAAATGTGAGACCGTCATGGATGAAAGCATGTACCGCCCGCACACCCGATCCGTTGTGCATCTGGCGCTGCTCATCAACATGCTTTCCCTCGGCAGCCTGATGATGGTGATGCCGTTAGGTCCCGATTTCATCAGCGCGCTTTCCATGGATGCCAAGAACATCGGCTACATTAGCGGCGGCGCAACGTTTGCCTCCGCCATTGTCGGTTTCCTCGTCGCCCCTTATCTGGACAGATTTAACCGTAAACATGCTCTGATCGTTCTGCTGACGCTGCGCTTCAGCCTGACGGCGGCCTGCATGTTTGCCACCAGCCAAACCCATCTTTTAGTGCTGTTTATTCTGGCAGGTTGCATCGCTGGACCGGCCTCTGGCGTGTTGATGGCGGCGGTGGTCGATATCGTGCCGGCCAACGAGCGTGGAAAGCAGTTGGCCTACGTCGGTATGAGTTTTTCACTCGCGGCCATTATCATCATGCCGCTGTCGCTGGAGTTAGCTCACCGTATTAACTGGCAAGCTCCGTTTTATATTTTCGGCCTCGGCGGCCTGCTGCTGGCGCTGTTAGTGCTGTGGCTCTTTCCTTCCATGCCGCCGACGCACCGATCTCAACCAAGCGCGTCACCCAGCACAGTCCCCACTTCCGTATTGCACGACCTGCTGGCCTCCCCACTTTTCCTGTTGGGGCTGACGGTGGTTTCGCTACAAATGTTCGGCCATTTCCTGCTGATTCCCCATTTTTCCAACTACTTTCAGTTCAATCTGGCATTCCCGCGGGATGATATTTCCCTGCTTTATCTCTGCGGCGGGCTGGCCAGCATGGTAACCATGCAGTTGTGCGGCAACCTGCTGGATCGAGGGTATGCCAGTCGGACGATCGTGGTGACGACGCTGCTGCTGGCCGTTGTGATCCTCTGCGGTTTCGTTTTGCCTTTTTCGCTTTCCCTGTATCTGGTGTTCACCCTGTTCATGGCGCTCAGCGCAGCCCGCTCCAGCAGCACGCTGGCAATTACCGCCGGCATTCCGCTGCCGCATCAGCGCGCCGCGTTTATGTCCTATCAGGGCACTGCGGCCAACGTGGCATCCGGGCTTGCCAGCGTCGCTTCTGCCGCTTATCTGAGCACCTCCCTTGAGGGGAAAATTGACGGATTCTCGCAGTTGGCTATCGCCAGCGCCGTATTTGCGCTGGCCGCTATGCTGCTGACCCTGCACCTAATTCCGCAGTTGGCTGAACGCAGCCGAAAGATGGCCGCACGCCAAACGGCACAGGCTACGGGGCAATAAACCGATCACATACAAATGGGTCGGCAATACACAACACAGCACGTTTACAGGGATATTTTTTCTACTCTTTGATGGGGTCTTTGACATGCAGCTAAAATCAGAAAGTCGTTTTTCATATCATCATTTCCCACACAGCAAGGTGTATCGTGCCCTGCTGATGACTGGGTTACTAACATTACCTGCACTTGCGCAGGCAGAAAACGCGGCAGATGAAAAAATCGTCGTGACAGCAACGCAGACGAAACACACCACGCTAAGCGCCCCCGCCAGCGTTTCTGTCATCACTCACACCGAGCTGGAAAAGATGTCGGTGAACAACGTTTCCGACGCGGTGAAAAAGTTGCCGGGCATAAACATCAACCCGTCATCGACCTATGGCCGTAACGAAATCAAGATACGTGGCATGCGGGCAGACTACACGCTACTGCTGGTGAATGGTCGTCGTATTAACTCCCAAGAGTCGCTTGCAACCGATATGGGGAATGATTTCGATCTTAGCTCTATTCCTATGTCAGCGATTGAACGTATCGAAGTCATTCGCGGCCCAATGTCTTCCTTGTACGGTGCCGACGCGCTGGGCGGTGTGGTAAACGTGATTCTGCGCCAGCCAGGGGAGAACGTTGCTGGTGAGATCGGCTATAACTTTCAGGCACCAACCGAAGGCTCCGGCGGCGATAATAATCGTCTGAATGGCTACGTCAGCGGGCCATTGGTGGAAAATACACTGCTGGGCAGCTTGATTGTGGATGGTGGAAAACGTGACGCCTGGCGTACCGAGCAATCCAAGAATCGCAACTCAGATGCTCTGGAAAAACGTGATAACTACAGCGTGCTAGGTAACCTGACGTGGTTGATCGATTCTCAGCAGAGCCTGGATTTTGATGCGACTTATACCAAAGATGACCGTTTCGTCGACTGGAATAACTCTGGTGCCACTGTTCATAACACACAAAAAATTGATCGCCTCGGTCTGGGACTCACGCATAACGGTAGCTGGGATCATTTCGATACGCGGTTACGCTACTACTACGAAAATATCGACTTAATGGACAACTCTCAACTTAATGAGGGTATAGCCGATATTACCCAGAATAATCAGACGGTTGATGGGCAAATTTCTGGCTATCTGGGCGATCACCTGCTGACCGGCGGCGGCGAATACCGCATCACATCACTGGAACACAGCCTGAACATGAAAGGCGGTAAAGTAGACGTCAATCAGAGTGCTCTTTTCCTACAAGATGAGTTCAAACTCGCGGATTTAGCCCTCACATTTGGTGGCCGTGTCGACCACCATGAAGTCTACGGCACCGAGTTCAGCCCACGCGCCTACGCCACGTATAGTTTAACCGACAATTGGGTGATCAAAGGCGGCGTGAATAAGGCATTTAAAGCCCCAACGCTGGCTCAGTTCACCAAAGGCTATTCCAAAGCGGACTGCCGCATATTCTGCCGACGCATAGGCAATCCAGACCTCAAAGCAGAAACCTCTATCAGTTATGAAATCGGTACTGCCTATGAGGCAGAACGCTTCGGCGGAGGCGTTACCTTATTTAATAATGATATCAAGGATATGATCCAAGCTGAGGCTTGGAATGGTGTCAGGTCTACGCCTCCAGTCAATCTTACTTATTACAACGTGAGTAAAGCACGTATACAGGGGATTGAAACCTCATTCTGGGTTGATCTGACAGAGGATCTGAACTGGACCACCAACTGGACTGTGGTTGATGCTGAAGACCGCACCACCAGAAAGCGCCTGAAGCAAACCCCGAAAAATACGGTTAACACGCAGTTGAACTGGCAGGCATTGGATAACCTCTCAACCTACGTGTCCTATCAGTACACGAGCAACCAATATCTGCGTGATAAAGAAGTACTTAGAACCCGAGGCTTCAATACCGTGGATATCGGTGCCACTTATACACCGGTTAAAAACGTAGATCTAAAACTGGGCGTCACTAACCTGACCAACGAAAAACGGGACTATGTTGCCACTGACAACGACTACTTCCTGTCTGGACGTACGATATACGGCGGCGTGAGCTATAAGTTCTGATGCCGATACGTGCTAGTCAATAATACTGAGCCCGCAATTCGCGGGCTTTTTTAGCAGCAGATAAACGTGGTGACGTCGTACTCTCTCAGCAGATACGCGCCTTTAAAGCGGCGTCCGGCATAAAACGTCGGCGTCAGATCGGTCAGCAGTTCCAGTTCAAACTCGCGTTTGGTGATATCCAGCGCCACCAGCCTGGCATCCAGAAAATCAAAGTAGTGCCGCACCTGCGGGTAAAGCGCTTTAAACAGGCTTTCTTTCGCCGAGAAGCTTACCGTCAGCAAACAGCAGAACGATTCATCACGTTCCTGAAACCACTGGTATTCCTTATCACCGATGATGCCGGGCCACAGCGATTGCGCACGTTCATCGGACATGAATCCTTCGATATCCACCCCCACGCACGATAGCGTATCGCTACGTAAATGGGCGGCACAGAGTACGCTGTCTTTATTATGGCTCAGCGCCCCAGCAATATTTTCCGGCCACTGCGGTGAACGATCTTCCCCACTGCACAGCACAAACTCAGGGTGACCCAGTTTATTCAATACCTGTCTGGCAAGATAACGCCCAGCCAGAAACTCGGCACGCCGTTTCGGCACGGCGCGTGTGAGCGCATCAGGTAAAGGGATATTCGACGCAGCAAACAGCGCGTCGTCATAGGCAGACAAATGGAAATGGCAGCGAGCAGTAATACCTGGGTAGGTGGCGCCGTCCGTTGCCCGTGGAAAAGTAATCCATTCAACATCATCAATAAAAGCAGAAAGCATGTCACTCCACTCAGGCAAGCATATCGCACCCGCATTCGGTAAACACCGCGTAGGCCACGCTTAATCCCTGATTAGGGTAGGGATATAAACGAACAATGGGCGACTTTCGCCGCCCATCATCTCGCTACTGCAAGAATGCCTGGTTACATTTACAGGGTCAGGAAGAACCCTGCGATGCAGGCGCTCATCAGGTTAGAAAGCGTACCTGCCGCGACCGCTTTCAAACCCAAGCGGGCAATATCCTGGCGCCGACTCGGTGCCATACTGCCCAAACCTCCAATAAGGATAGCAATAGACGAAAGGTTAGCAAAGCCGCACAGCGCGAACGAAATCACAGCTTTGGTATGGTCCGACAGAACTTGCAAGCCCGCAGCGGCAACCACATCATCTGCCTTCAGGTACTCGCTGAAATTCATGTAAGCAACGAACTCGTTGACGATCAGCTTCTGCCCAATAAACGAGCCCGCTACCGTTGCTTCATGCCACGGTACGCCGATTAAAAAAGCAACGGGCGAGAACACCCATCCCAGAATCAGTTGCAGCGACAGTTGCGGATAATCAAACCAGCCACCGATGCCGCCCAGAATGCCGTTAAGAAGAGCAATCAACGCGACAAAAGCCAGCAGCATCGCGCCCACATTCAGCGCCAACTGCATACCGGACGCCGCGCCGCTTGCCGCTGCATCGATGACGTTAGCTGGGCGATCGTCTTCATCGACAAACCCAACCATCTCGTCATGGTCGTGCGTTTTCTCCGTTTCCGGCACCATCAGTTTGGCGAACAGCAATCCACCCGGCGCAGCCATAAAGGAGGCTGCAATCAGGTAGTCCAGCGGCACGCCCATCTGGGCATAACCCGCCATCACCGATCCCGCAATGGAAGCCAATCCACCGCACATCACCGCAAACAGTTCAGAGCGCGTCATGTTGGCAATATACGGGCGAACCACCAGTGGCGCTTCCGTTTGGCCGACAAAAATATTAGCAGTGGCAGAGAGCGACTCTGTACGGGAGGTTCCCAACAGTTTCTGCAACCCACCACCTAATAAACGGATGACCCACTGCATCACCCCCATGTAGTACAGCACCGCCACAAGGGAAGAGAAAAAGACGATGATCGGCAATACACGGAATGCGAAAACAAACCCGCCACCGCCAAAGACTTCAAACATTTTGTTGGAAACCAGACCGCCAAAAATAAATGAAACCCCTTGGTTTCCGTAGGCGATAACGTTTGCTACACCGCCCGTTAATCCTTCCAGAATTTTGCGTCCTACTGGCACATACAACACCAACGCACCGATACCAATCTGAATAACGAAAGCACCAACTACGGTGCGCAATCTGATCGCTTTACGATTACTGGACAACATAACCGCGAACAAAATCAGAACAAGCATGCCGATGAGACTCATAACGAGTTGCATGTGCAGTTCCCTATAACGCGTGAAAAAGTGAAAACAGAATAAAAATCGTGTCGCCAGAACGATAAGTAGGCCCTGGCGAGCCGATTATAAAGAGTGGCCCGAAAAGGTCGCTAATTTATGTCACAAATACACACAGCATCGAACAGTCCAAAACACTGAAAAGTGATCTTCGTCACAATTTAATGGTTAATATATGAAATCAGAATGACTGTTTTGCCAATTGTTACACAGAAATAAGAGAAAAACGGAAGCAAACCGTCCTCCGCATAAGGAGGGCATCGTTACGGAATAGCGAGTATCGTCGCGGTAGCCGTGTTAAGTCGACATGAGCCGTCCAAACAACCGATGCGAATTCTGCCAGAGCGCCTCAGCAATCTCCTCAGGTGGTTCTGCACGTAGCTCACACAGCGTTTGAAACGCGCACGAAATGCGCTCGGGTCGGTTGGGCTGCCCCTGATAGCCACTCATCGGCATATCGGGTGCATCCGTTTCCAGCATCAACCGATCTAACGGCAGTTGCGCAACCGCCTGGCGCGTTTTATTTGCCCTGTCGTAGGTAATGGTTCCCCCGACACCGATGTAATAACCCAGTCGGATAAAGGCCTGCGCCTGCGCCAAGCTACCTGCAAACCCATGAACGACGCCAGTACGTGGCACGTCAATCCTGCGGAGCAATTGTGTCAGCCTATCGTGGCTGCGCCGCGAATGCAGGATGGTCGGGAGATCGTATTTTTTCGCCAGCCGAAGCTGAGCCTCAAGGAAGGTAAGCTGCCGCTCGAACTGCGGTTCCGGCATATAGAGATCCAATCCAATCTCACCCACCGCCACCAGCCTGGAGGACAACTGGCGCAGTTCGTCTTCCAGACGAAGCAAGTCGCTCTCCTGATGTTCGGCGATATAAAGTGGGTGCAGACCAAGCGCAGCGTAAAGCGGTGAATAAGTGCGAGCAAGCGTCAACACGCGCTCAAAATGCTGAGAAGCCACAGCAGGAATAATGATGCGTTCAACCCCGGCGCCTTGCGCCAGACGCAAACTTTCCGGTGCGGCATCGTAAAAGAGGGGGAAATCGAAATGACAGTGGGTGTCGATAAAACGGTATCGTTCAGAAGGCACGTCGCTTCTCTCCGTCAAGATTAAGTCCGCCAGAATGAGGCGACCTAATCGACGACCCAATGATATCTTGCCAAAGCCTCATGGCAGAACAGAACGTGTCGTCGCAGTAACGCCTCAGTGTAACGTAGTTTTCTCTGAGGATACCTCGTCGTGCGCTTTTCCGTAACCCTCTTGCAAAACGCCAGACAAGTAATCATTACTCCCTTCCAGCCAAGCGCAGTCGCTGTCAAACCAATCGGCCCACAGCGCCAGAAAATTCCCTTTCCACTGTTTCCATTTGCCAACAACGATATCGTTATTCACCATAACCCTCCTGATAAACCGTCGAAATACCGCAAACACGCGTGGCGTATCTGTGGACGATACGGTGTTAATAGAAAATATTGTGTTGATGAAAATACTGTGTTGATGAAAATATTGTGTCAGTAAAGTGTGACAGCCGCATGGCGCGGCTGTGTGCTCTGTATGACATTTCTTTCTATGGAGAAAGAATGAAAGAAGATGCTGTGCTACGGTCGTTTTCGCCCTGTGAACAAGCTAAGCAGAAACAGAATAATACCGACCACAAAGACGATTTTCGCCGCACCAGCTGCTGTACCGGCCAGTCCGCCGAACCCCAGTGCTGCCGCGATCAGTGCGATAACTAGAAATATAATGCCCCAACGAAACATACGCTCTCCTTACCAGACAAAATGAAAAATCATGGTGGTCATCCTGACGCGATTCTTGCGTCCTGACTGCGTATCCACAAGTGGTGTTTTATTGTGCGGATTAGGTAGGGTTATCCGCTATATCGGATAACCCCGAGTGAAATGGCGATGATTATTTAACCGTCAGGTCATTCTTGACGCTTTTCACGCCGTCAACGGCCTTCGCAATACTTTCAGCCCGATCGGACTGCGCTTTGCTGTCCACCTCGCCGCTCAGCTGCACGACGCCAGCCTGCGTTTCGACTTTCACTTTACGGGACGGAACAATGTCATCTGCCAGCAGTTTGGCTTTAATCGTGCTGGTCACCACGGCATCATCGGCATACGCGCCAACCGACTGTGATGGGTTATCTTTCACCTGCAATTTGTCGCTGACGGACTCGACGCCCTCAACCTGCGTGGCAATTTCCACCGCGCGGGTGCTGAGTGCCTGACTGCTTACAAACCCGCTCAACGTAACGACACCTTTGGACGTTTCGACGGAAATATCGCTGCTGGTAATCGATTTGTCTTCCAGCAACGCACTCTTCACTTTTGCCGTGATCGCGCTGTCGCTCATATAGTCAGAGGCTTTGTTAGCGGAACTATCGATTTTTGCACCCGTTGTATCCGCGATACGTTCTACTTTCTGCCCTAACGTTTCTTCGGCCATCGCACCACCAGCCAGAATAGAACCCAGAGCAACTACGATCAGCGATTGTTTCAGTGTGGTCTTTTTCATCGATGTCTTCCTTCTTATGCTCTCTATAAACCCGAAATACGCTATTTGGGGCCACATTAACGCCTGCACAGCCATCAACAAATCAAGGTGATAATGGCACGACCAACGCTCCGATGATGCACTCTTCTTGCATAAAAAAATCAGAGTATTGAATTGCAAAGACGAAACAAATCAAAACAATAAACCAACTCAAATTACGTTTACAGTTGAATACGCCAAGTAAGTTAACACGCTGTTAACTATAGCCCACAGAATGAAAAATCACAGAGGAACGAGGGAAAATGTACAGCAATTCAGATTTGTCTGTGGTACCAGAATGAAAAGGTGAAACTTGCATAATAGACATGTAATACATTGTTTTTTAATGTTTTTAAAAATAAAAAACCCAGCTATTTTTGGTCTAAAACCAAACATAGCCGGGTAATGATCATGTTAACAATGTGGTTACTATTTAGACGACACAGCCACGATGATTGCCGTGAAATCGCGGCATATCAATCCATCTCGTTGTGAACCGATCCCGTTATAAACCTGCATGTCGTGATAAAAATTAATGTTGCGATAAAAATTAATGCTCGCGTGTTTGATGGAACGTCACTTCTGGGTAGCGTTCCCGCGTCAGGTTCAGGTTCACCATCGTCGGTGCCACATAGGCCAGATTATCCCCACCATCCAGCGCCAGATGCAGTTCGTTCTTACGCTTAAACTCTTCGAATTTCTTCACGTCGCTGCACTCAACCCAACGCGCCGTAGAAACGTTGACCGACTCGTAAATCGCCTCAACGTTATATTCCGTTTTCAGACGGGCAACGACCACATCGAACTGCAGCACACCGACCGCACCCACGATAAGGTCGTTATTGGTCAATGGACGGAAGACCTGCACCGCGCCTTCTTCAGACAGCTGTACCAACCCTTTCAGCAGTTGCTTCTGCTTGAGCGGATCGCGCAAGCGGATACGACGGAACAGTTCAGGCGCAAAGTTAGGAATGCCGGTGAATTTCATGTCTTCACCCTGCGTAAACGTATCGCCAATCTGAATAGTGCCGTGGTTGTGTAACCCGATGATATCGCCGGGATAAGCTTCTTCAATGTGGGAACGGTCACCCGCCATAAAGGTCAGCGCGTCTGAAATCACTACGTCTTTACCCGTACGCACCTGACGCAGCTTCATGCTTTTTTCATATTTCCCAGACACCACGCGCATAAACGCCACGCGGTCACGGTGTTTCGGGTCCATGTTGGCCTGAATCTTAAACACAAAGCCGGTGAATTTCTCTTCCGCCGCCGTCACTTCACGGGTATCCGTTTTACGCGGCATCGGCGCAGGTGCCCAGGCAACCAGGCCGTCCAGCATGTGGTCAACGCCAAAGTTACCCAACGCTGTACCAAAGAACACTGGCGTCAGTTCACCGGCCAGAAACGCGTCCAGCTCAAATTCATTCGATGCCCCTTTCACCAGTTCCAGCTCTTCACGCAGCTGTGCGGCCAGTTCTTCACCAACCGCGGTATCCAGTTCTGGGTTATCCAGCCCTTTAACGATGCGTACTTCCTGAATCGTATGGCCTTTACCCGTCTGGTACAGATAGGTTTCATCTTTATAAAGGTGGTACACGCCTTTGAACAGTTTGCCGCAGCCAATCGGCCAGGTAATCGGCGCACAGGCAATTTTAAGCTCGCTCTCGACTTCATCCAGCACTTCCATCGGATCGCGGATGTCACGGTCAAGTTTGTTCATGAACGTCAGAATCGGGGTATCGCGCAGACGCGTGACTTCCATCAGCTTACGCGTACGATCTTCGACCCCTTTCGCGGCGTCGATCACCATCAGGCAGCAGTCCACCGCCGTCAGCGTACGATAGGTATCTTCGGAGAAGTCTTCGTGCCCTGGGGTATCCAGCAGATTCACCAAGCAATCACGGTAAGGAAACTGCATCACGGACGTGGTGATGGAGATCCCACGCTGCTTTTCCATCTCCATCCAGTCGGATTTCGCATGCTGGTTCGAACCACGCCCTTTTACCGTACCAGCAGTCTGGATCGCCTGTCCGAACAGCAGAACCTTTTCGGTAATCGTGGTTTTACCGGCATCGGGGTGAGAAATGATAGCGAACGTTCTTCTTTTAGAGACTTCGCGGGCGTATTCACTTGGAGACATGATTTTCAGGTTTCTTTTGTTAGCCACCCGGCGTCAGCATCAAGTCAACAACACACCGATGGCAGATCGTCAGGCAAAGCAGAAATAAACGGTAGCCGAGCATTTTCCCTGATTTAACGTGCAGACACAATCGGTGATGGCATAAACCGCAGGCAGGGCACGATTGCCCGTATTCCCTCCCCACCATTCAGTACCGAACCGTAACAATCACACAGAGTAACTTTTGTAAAGAATTGAGTTACATTTGCCGATAATGTTTGGGTCAATATTTAATCACTTGATCGCACTTAAGGAGAGAGTATGAGCTTGTCTGTAAATAATACGGGTTATAGCAATTCTCAGGCCCAAAGCACCGCGACACCATCAGCTACAGCACAGTCAACGACAGAAAAATCGACAACGGCAAAGTCCATTACAACCCACCGTGACAGCATAAAAGTCATCGATCCGATTACCGGAAAAACCGTCACCTTCCCCAACAGTATAAAAATTTCTGCGGAAGCGCTGGCACGATTGAAAGAAAATGCAGGTAACCCCCCCTCTTCCTCCTTGACTGAGGAGGAGAAAAGTAAAGCGCTAGAGGATATTCTTAAAACACGGAATCTCATTCAGCAAAGCAACACGACCAATACTAACCCAGACATCAAGTTATCGGTTGACCCCATCGGCACCAACGAAATGGCACTTGAGCTCTGGTCAAATAACCTCAAAGCAGACAGCGGCATCAGTAAAGAGGATTTTGTCGGTCTGGTTCATCAAGCACTGTCGAAACCATCTGATGTAACAACGTGGAGCTATACCACTGATAGCATCGAAATCACGCTAAAAGCCGCAAAGTTGGAAGAACTGAAAAACCGTTATGTGGATAGCAGCGCCCACCAGAAAGCCGATAAAGATATTCAGGATTTCATCAAATACCAGTCTGATGCGCTGAGTAACTTGGAAAAAAACATTCTGCAAGATGAGTATCAGCGCAGCGTCGACGCAGGAGACACCGAGAAAACAAACACGACGTTCCTAGAACTACAGAAAAATGCGGAAGGCACATCGGCTACGCAGGTCCAACGTCAGCAAATCTTTTCTCTTGCAGCCTCAACGTCGGCTAATTCGCTGTTTGACAGCTTTCGTAACTATATCTCTGCAACGGCGTCTGACAGCTATACCCAAAACGATCATCTCTCCGTCATCAGCAAATTTCAGTCTCACTGGTTCCAGTTTCAGCAGCAGTTAAAATAGCACACACTCCCCGTATAAACGCTCGGTTTGTACGGGGAGTCATTGCGTGTCAGAGGCCTTTCTCTTTCTCGTCCTTTTTCACTACCGTCCCATCGTTCGGCCGCGTATCGCTCTCTGCTTCATCGTCTTCTTCTTTCACGGGTGTACTCGCCGTGAGAAGATAAGGCGACTGTTGCCAACGAGTTCGACGATTCTGCAACAGCGTGCGGGTCAGAATGATGCCGATAGCCAATGACAACAAAATCATCAGACGCAGAATATTGGTGGTATTGTCCACCTGTCTGGCTTCGGTCGCCAGCACATGGGTATCTAAGGTGATACGCAGGAAGCCGATTGGCCCTTCTTTCCCTTCAATCGGCTGCACCAACTGATGGTTAAAGTAGCTACCGACCCGATTGCCGTCCAACGCCAGCCTATCTCGCAGTTGCACCTGTTCACCAACATGCGCCACCAGCGAGCCGTCCTGCTGATACACACCGGCATCCAGAATACGGCTATGATCGGTAAGTTGTTTGAGAATGGTATTAATCTTTTGGCTATTATCATCCACGCTCCCCATCAACGGAGAAAGGCTGTAAGCCACCTGTCTGGAGAGCGTACGTGCCAGATCTTCAACCTGTTCAGATCGCGCCATCTGGTGACTCAAACTGAAATAGGACGCCCCTTGCATTAATACCACCAGCAGGGCGAGGCAAATCAGCACTATTGCCGTGCGGTGTAGACGAAATTTCACCCGGGCGCGAACCATGATAATCCTTACACGATTTGGATACTTTCATGTTGCCAGAAGCGCCGACGATAGGATAGCTTGTTGCCCAGTTTTTGGAGGGATATGTTTGGTCGACGCCACATCCCTCTTTATCGCACAACTTTATCGCACTACTGCCAGCAGAGGATGTTCTCCATGTCGAATAGTCTGACCTATCGTGATCTTCCTGATGAGATCAACTGTTGGCCGGGACTGCCATTATCACTGAGCGGTGATGAAGTGATGCCGCTTGACTACCGCGCTGGCGACACTGGCTGGCTTATTTATAGCGACGTTCTCGATAAAAACCTGATTTCCCGCTACCAGCGTAAGCTGGGCAGCGCAATGGTGATCGTAAGCGCTTGGAGCGTGGGCGATTATCAGGTTGTGCGTTTAGCCGGCACATTGACGCCGCGTGCGACCAAACTGGCACACGAACTGGGGATTGATGTTGCGCCTATGCGTAACGCACCGACATTACGCGCGCCGGGTTTACTGGTCATGGACATGGATTCCACCGCGATTCAGATCGAATGTATTGATGAAATCGCCAAACTGGCGGGCACAGGTGAACTGGTCGCTGAAGTCACCGAACGCGCGATGCGTGGCGAGCTGGATTTTGCGGCCAGCCTGCGTCAGCGCGTGGGGACATTAAAAGGTGCCGACGCCACTATTTTAAAAACGGTACTTAAGACGCTGCCACTGATGCCGGGCTTGCGTAATATGGTTAGCCAGCTTCAGGAAGCAGGCTGGCACGTTGCCATTGCATCGGGCGGATTTACCTACTTTGCCGATTATTTGCGTGATGAACTAGGTCTAGTGGCCGCCGTTGCCAACGAATTAGGCATGCAAGACGGCAAGCTGACTGGCGAAGTGATAGGCCAGATTGTCGATGCAAAATATAAAGCGACCACGCTGCAACAGTTGGCGGAAAAGCTGGAAATCCCAATGCATCAGACCGTTGCCATCGGTGACGGCGCGAACGACCTGCCGATGATCAAAACAGCCAGCTTAGGCATTGCCTATCACGCCAAACCGAAGGTCAATGAACAATCTGCGGTGACCATCCGTCATGCCGATCTAACCGGTGTGCTGTGCATTCTCAGCGGCAGTATGAGACACGAAAAGCGTTAATCAGTAGGAGGTGAGACGTGGCAAAAGCCGTCAAACGGGCGTTTGTATGTAATGAGTGCGGGGCTGACTACCCGCGCTGGCAAGGACAGTGCAGCGCCTGCCATGCCTGGAACACCATTACCGAAGTGCGTCTGGCCTCTGCGTCCGTATCACGTTCTGACCGTCTCAGCGGCTATGCGGGCGAGAGTGCTGGCGTCAGCCGGGTACAAAAACTTTCGGAAATCAGCCTTGAAGCCCTGCCTCGTTTTTCTACCGGTTTTCAGGAGTTTGATCGCGTACTGGGCGGCGGCGTCGTCCCCGGCAGCGCGATTCTTATCGGCGGTAACCCCGGCGCGGGTAAAAGTACCTTACTGCTGCAAACGCTCTGCAAGCTGTCAGAGAACATGAAAACCCTGTACGTCACTGGGGAAGAATCATTACAGCAGGTGGCGATGCGGGCACACCGCCTTAATCTGCCGCCCCAGAATCTCAACATGCTGTCGGAAACCAGCATCGAACAAATTTGTCTGATCGCTGAGCAGGAACAACCGAAGCTGATGGTGATCGACTCCATTCAGGTCATGCACCTCGCCGATATTCAATCGTCTCCCGGCAGCGTGGCGCAGGTACGTGAAACCGCCGCGTATCTGACACGCTTCGCCAAAACACGCGGCGTCGCCATCGTGATGGTCGGCCACGTCACCAAAGATGGCTCGCTCGCTGGGCCGAAAGTATTAGAACACTGCATCGACTGTTCCGTGCTGCTGGATGGCGATGCCGATTCCCGCTTCCGCACCCTGCGCAGCCATAAAAACCGTTTCGGTGCCGTTAACGAGCTGGGCGTATTCGCGATGACGGAACAAGGACTACGCGAGGTCAGCAATCCATCGGCGATTTTCCTTAGTCGCGGGGACGAAGTAACGTCCGGTAGTTCCGTGATGGTGGTGTGGGAAGGCACGCGCCCGCTGCTGGTCGAAATTCAGGCGCTAGTGGATCAATCGATGATGTCCAACCCGCGCCGCGTGGCGGTCGGGCTGGAACAAAACCGCTTAGCCATTCTGTTGGCAGTGTTGCATCGCCACGGCGGCTTGCAGATGTCGGATCAGGATGTGTTTGTGAATGTCGTCGGCGGCGTCAAAGTCACCGAAACCAGTGCCGACCTGGCACTCCTGTTATCGCTCGTCTCCAGCTTCCGCGATCGCACGCTGCCACAGGATCTCGTCATCTTCGGTGAAGTCGGCCTGGCGGGCGAAATTCGCCCGGTTCCCAGTGGACAAGAGCGGATTACCGAAGCCGCCAAGCACGGCTTCAAACGCGCCATCGTCCCTCATGCCAATATGCCGAAGAAAGCCCCTGCCAGTATGCAGGTGTTCGGCGTGAAAAAGCTGGCCGACGCGCTGGCAATCCTCGACGATCTCTAAACGAACCTCAGACAGCCCTCTGCTACCCTTTACCCTGTTCGCCCTGAGCTAAACTGCGGAGTGAAAGAGTAGCGGAGGTTGCCGTGTTTTGTGATACTTTGTTTAGTAAGCTAAACAAGAGTGCCGCACCATGTCATCATTTGATTACCTGAAATCCGCCATCCGGCAGAAGGGTTGCACCCTACAGCAGGTTGCCGACGCGACCGATATGACCAAAGGCTATCTCAGTCAATTACTTAATGCCAAGATTAAAAGCCCTAGCGCGCAGAAGCTGGAAGCGCTGCATCGTTTTCTTGAACTGGAATTCCCACGTTACGAAAAGAGTATTGGCGTCGTCTTCGGCAAGTTCTATCCGCTACACACTGGCCATATTTATCTGATTCAGCGCGCCTGCAGTCAGGTCGATGAACTGCATGTGATCTTAGGTTACGACGAACCGCGTGACCGCCTGCTGTTTGAGAACAGCTCGATGTCGCAACAGCCTACCGTCAGTGACCGTCTACGTTGGCTATTGCAGACCTTTAAGTATCAGAAAAACATTCATATTCATGCCTTCAATGAGCAAGGGATGGAACCGTATCCGCACGGTTGGGATGTGTGGAGTAAAGGCATTCAAGCGTTCATGCAGGAAAAAAGCATCATGCCCCACTTCGTCTACACCAGCGAAGAACAGGATGCCGCGCAATACCGCGAGCATCTGGGAATTGATACCGTCCTGATCGACCCGCAGCGCTCCTTTATGAACATCAGCGGTTCGCAGATTCGTCACGATCCCTTCCGCTATTGGGACTATATACCGACCGAGGTGAAACCGTTCTTTGTGCGCACGGTTGCCATTCTTGGCGGTGAATCCAGCGGAAAATCCACGCTAGTCAATAAACTCGCCAATATCTTCAACACCACCAGCGCCTGGGAATATGGCCGCGATTACGTGTTCTCTCATCTGGGGGGCGACGAAATGGCGCTGCAATACTCCGACTACGACAAGATCGCGTTGGGCCAGGCACAGTACATTGATTTTGCCGTCAAATACGCCAATAAAGTGGCCTTTATCGACACCGATTTCGTCACCACGCAGGCATTCTGCAAGAAATACGAGGGACGTGAACATCCGTTCGTTCAGGCGCTGATCGACGAATACCATTTCGATCTGGTGATTTTGTTGGAAAACAATACGCCGTGGGTGGCCGATGGACTGCGCAGTTTAGGCAGCACCACCGCCCGTTCGGAATTCCAGAACCTGCTGAAAACGATGCTGGCTGACAATAATATCCCGTACGTTTACATCAAAGAGTCGGACTACGATTCGCGCTTCCTGCACTGCGTGGAATTGGTACAGCAGATGTTGGGTCACGATCGTTCGCCCGAATCGTTCAAAAGCTAGCGTGTGCTCCACTGCCAATGGCGGGAGGGGGTAATAATTTCCGGCAGCGGGATATCCCAGCTTTCCACTGGCAGTGCGTCAACCTGCTGACAATCATGGGCCAGGCCAATCGGGTAAGGCCCATGAGACATCTGGTTACGGTACTGCAACGTCCGGTCGTAAAAACCACCGCCCATGCCAAGCCGCTGCCCATGCCGATCAAACGCCACCAGCGGCGTCAGTAGGACGTCTAACTGCGGTAATGGCAACACCTGACGTACATCCAGACGCGGTTCCATAATCTTCAGACGATTGCGTACCAGCTCGGTGTCCGGCGCATAGCGCAAGAACAGCAAATGCCCAGCACGAAACGGATGCAGAACCGGCAAACAAACACGTTTCCCCTGCTGCCACAGTTGTTGAATCAACGGAGAGGTATCCAGCTCGCCATCAAATGACAAAAATACCGCCACGCTCTCCGCCCCGATGATTCTCGGGTGCGCGATCACGCGTTCACACGCCTGTTGTGCAAATAACGCCTGCTGATCTGGCGTCAGTAAACGCCGACTTTGCCGCACAGTCTGACGAATCTGCTGACGTGACGCTGTCGTAGAAGAGAGTGATGTATCGGGAGATGTCGATGAATCAGAAGATGACATGGGCTGCATTCGCCACGGGTCAAGAATGATAAAAGAAAGGGAATCTCCGAGATGCCGCCGCAGGCTGTAACCCTTGAACCCTTGGTTCAAGGTGAACATAACGTCGCAGTCTTAAGGCTTCTCGGACGAACCGAGCGTGCTCACCAACTGCAGAGCATTACATTCTGTTGGTATGAAATATCGGCTCAGGGGACTGGCCCGCTGACAAACATCTCAGAGAAATTTTATTCGTTACTCGTGATAAACCTTAGCACGTCTTATCACGTAAAAACACCGTACTTTTGTCAAAATACGACGTTATTCAAATTGTGCACCTTGGCGTTCTGTGATCCGCCCTTGTTCCAGCAATGCCTGTTCAATGGTTTGCTGTAACATACGAATACGCTGTTCCATATTTGCCGCATAATCACGAGTTTTTCCTCGTTCCTGCGCCAGTTCATGGCACACATTCAGCGCGGCAATAAACACCAGTTGCTCGGTGTTTGTGACTCTAGTGCGAACTTTAAGATCTTGCAACCGCTGGTTAAGATCTTCCGCAGCCTGATTCAACGCATCCTGTTGTTCTGGCGGACAATTCACTCTTAACGAACGGCCAAAAATTTGAATATCTACTGGTTGTGCAGACATACCACCTTCCTGCCTTTTGTCGTTCTTGCGCCCGCGTGCCACATAGCATGAGCATTACCCGTTACATCGGGTTCGTTAAAGCGGGCGCCACTATATATAGCCGAGATCTAAGATACAAGCCCTTTCTGGTATCGAAAGGGAGCTTGGTGGTAGCATAGCACGAACCAGTCCAGCCAACGATGACGAATCCGCATGTCTATAGAGAATACGTTTCCCGCCTATAAAGGCCTTGACCAACTGCTTCACCAACAGCAAGTCGCGCTGACCGCAGCAGAAATGCACGGTTTGATCAGTGGGATGCTGTGTGGTGGAAACCATGACGACAGTTGGAGAACGCTGGTTTTTGAACTGACTAATGAAGGCATGGCGTTTACCCAGACGCTGTCGCAACCGCTTCAGGACCTTTATCAGGCCACGCGCGAAGCGCTGGAAGATGATGGTTTTCTGTTCCAGCTTTTCCTGCCTGACGACTCACAGGATGACGTGAGCGTCTTCGATCGCGCCGACGCGCTGGCAGGCTGGGTCAACCACTTCCTGCTTGGGCTAGGCGTGGTTCAGACACAGTTGAACAAGGCTAAAGGCGAGCTAAAAGAAGCTATCGAAGATTTACGTAACATTGCGCAGCTTGGCTACGACGAAGATGAAGATCAGGAAGAGCTGGAGCAATCTCTGGAAGAAGTGATTGAGTATGTTCGCGTTTCTGCCATTTTGTGCCATACCGAGTTTACCAGCCAGCGCGTTGTGACGGCGCCCGAGCAGCAAAAACCGACGCTGCATTGATTGTTATACAAGGCAGAAGGGAAAGGTAACCGCACGGACTATTTTCAGGAGCAGGTGATGAATCCACAAGAATTTCTTCGTCGTCGTCAGGGTCTGTTGGAAAAAATGGCACCGGGCAGCGCGGCAATTATTTTTTCTGCGCCGGAAGCGCAGCGCAATGCCGATAGTGACTATCCTTATCGTCAAAATAGCGATTTCTGGTATTTTACCGGCTTCAATGAACCAGAAGCCGTGCTGCTGCTGGTAAAAAGCGATGCCAAACATCATCACAGCGTGATCTTCAACCGCGTACGCGATCTGACGGCCGAAATCTGGTTTGGTCGCCGTCTCGGTCAGGAAGCAGCACCCGCCAAACTCGGCGTTGATCGCGCCCTGCCGTTTGGCGAAATCGGCGCACAACTGCACCTGTTATTGAATGGCCTGGACGTGGTGTATCACGCGCAAGGGCAGTACGATTATGCCGACAAGCTGGTCTTCGCCGCGCTGGATACGTTGCGCAACGGCACCCGTCAGGGGTTTGCCGCACCCGCCACGCTAACCGACTGGCGACCGTGGGTGCATGAGATGCGCCTGTTCAAATCGCCTGCGGAAATCAGCGTGATGCGCCGCGCCTGTGAAATTACGGCACTGGCCCACACGCGCGCCATGCAAAAATGCCGTCCCGGCATGTATGAATATCAGTTGGAAGGCGAAATTCACCACGAGTTTACCCGCCACGGCGCACGCTACCCTTCTTACAACACGATCGTCGGCAGCGGTGAAAATGCCTGCATTCTGCATTACACCGAAAACGAAACGCAAATGCGCGACGGCGATCTGGTGCTGATTGATGCGGGCTGTGAATACAAAAGCTATGCTGGCGATATTACCCGCACCTTCCCCGTCAACGGCAAGTTTACTGCGCCGCAGCGCGCTATTTACGACCTCGTGCTACGTTCGCAGCTGCGCGCGCTGGAGCTGTTTGGTCCGGGTCGCAGCATCCGTGAAATAAACGAAGAAGTGGTGCGCATTATGGTCAGCGGGCTCATCAAACTCGGCGTAATGAAAGGCGACGTGGAAGAGCTAATTGCCGAACAGGCACATCGCCAGTTCTTCATGCACGGCCTCAGCCATTGGCTGGGTCTGGACGTGCATGACGTGGGAGATTACGGTACAACCGATCGAGGCCGTCCGCTTGAGCCAGGTATGGTTCTGACCATTGAGCCTGGTCTTTACATCGCGCCCGATGCCAAGGTGCCGCAGCAATACCGAGGCATCGGTGTGCGTATCGAAGATAACATCGTGATCACCGAAAACGGCAACGAAAACCTAACGGCTGGCGTAGTTAAAGACGCCGATGACATTGAAGCGCTGATGGCGCAATGGCATGACAAGCAGCACTAAGCCGCACTTTCAAAGAACAATTACTTTAAAAAAAACAATTACTTTCAAAGAACAAGGGCATCATTGCAAAGGACAACAGCATGGCAGTCATGATTGTCGGTGGCGGAATGGCAGGCGCGACGCTGGCGCTGGCGATCTCTCGGCTTTCACAGGGCACAATCTCGGTCGATCTTATCGAGGCACATTCGCCGCTCGACAAGGAACACCCAGGTTTTGATGCACGCGCCATCGCCTTGTCTGATGGCACACGCCAGCAGTTAGCCGCGCTGGGCATCTGGCAAACGCTGTCGGGCAATGCCACAGCGATAACCGATATTCACGTCAGCGAACGCGGGCACGCCAGCGTGGTGAACCTGAAAGCCTCGGACTATCACGTTCAGGCATTGGGCCATGTGGTTGAACTGCACGACGTCGGACAACGCCTATTTTCCCTGCTGCAACAAGCGCCGGGCGTGCGCCTGCACTGCCCAGCCAAAGTGGTTACCGTCACGCGGACGCAAGAGAACGCGATGCTAACGCTGGACAACGGTACCGAGCTAACGGGCCAATTGATGGTTGCCGCCGATGGCTCTCGTTCTATGCTCTCGCACGCTTGCGGTATCCAGTGGCAACAGCATGATTATGATCAGATCGCGACGATCGCCAATGTGACGACGGCCGAACCTCATCGCGGCCGTGCGTTCGAGAGGTTCACGCCGCACGGCCCGCTGGCGCTGCTACCCATGAGCAACGGCCGTTCTTCGCTCGTCTGGTGTCATGATAAACACCATCAACATGAGGTCGATGGCTGGAGTGAAGCTGCATTTCGCCAACAGTTACAGCAGGCTTTCGGCTGGCGTCTGGGGCAATTCACTCATATCGGCGAACGCCATAGCTATCCGCTGCGCTTACTGACAGCCAGCCAGCATATTAGCCATCGGCTGGCGCTGGTAGGTAATGCGGCACAAACACTGCACCCGATTGCCGGACAAGGCTTTAATCTGGGCATTCGCGATGTGATGTCGCTGGCGGAAACCCTCGTCGAGGCGGAGAAAAATCAGCTGGATATCGGCCAGTACACGGTGCTTGATCGCTATCAGCAGCGGCGTACGTCCGATCAAAACACCACAGTGGCGATCACCGATGGGCTGGTCAGGCTATTCGCCAACCGCTATACCGCGTTGGCCGTTGGCCGTAACCTCGGTCTCATCGCCATGAATAACCTGCCACTGATGCGCGACGCCTTTGCTCGTCGCACGCTGGGTTGGGTAGAACGTTAATTAAGCTCGCCAAAGGAAAAGACGGAAATGCAATCATTCGACGTGGTTATTGCCGGTGGCGGTATGGTCGGCCTGGCGCTAGCCTGCGGCTTACAAGGTAGTGGCCTGCGTATCGCCGTGCTGGAGAAACAGACGGCTGAACCTCAGCCGATCGGGAAAGATCATGCCCTGCGCGTCTCCGCCATCAATGCCGCCAGTGAATGTCTTCTTCGCCATCTCGGCGTCTGGGAAACCCTCGTGGCACAACGCGTCAGTCCGTACAACGACATGCAGGTATGGGACAAAGACAGTTTCGGCAAAATCAGCTTTAGCGGCGAAGAATTCGGCTTTTCCCACCTTGGGCATATCATTGAAAACCCCGTGATTCAGCAGGTGCTGTGGCAACGCGCTTCTCAGTTAAGCGACATCACCCTGCTCTCCCCCGCCTCGTTAAAACAGGTCGCCTGGGGCGAGAACGAAGCCTTTATTACGTTGCAGGACGACAGCATGCTGACTGCCCGGCTGGTAGTCGGTGCAGACGGTGCCCATTCGTGGCTGCGTCAGCATGCGGATATTCCGCTGACCTTTTGGGACTACGGCCATCACGCACTGGTCGCCAATATTCGAACTGAACACCCTCATCAATCCGTTGCGCGTCAGACGTTTCACGGTGACGGTATTCTGGCGTTCTTGCCGCTGGACGAACCTCACCTTTGTTCGATTGTCTGGTCGCTTTCACCGGAACAGGCTCAGGCGATGCAGAGCTTGCCTGCCGAAGAATTCAATCGTCAGGTCGCTATGGCGTTTGATATGCGCCTGGGGCTGTGTGAACTGGAAAGCGAACGCCAGACTTTCCCACTGACCGGACGCTACGCTCGCAGCTTCGCGGCACACCGACTGGTGCTGGTCGGCGACGCAGCGCACACCATTCATCCGCTGGCAGGGCAAGGTGTCAATCTGGGCTTTATGGATGTCGCCGAACTGATTGCGGAAGTGAAGCGCTTACAGGCACAGGGCAAAGATATCGGGCAACATCTTTACCTGCGACGCTATGAGCGCCGCCGCAAACACAGCGCCGCCGTGATGCTCGCCAGCATGCAGGGATTCCGTGAACTATTTAACGGCGACAATCCAGCGAAAAAACTGCTGCGTGATGTCGGTCTGGTTCTGGCGGATAAATTACCCGGTATTAAACCCACACTGGTACGTCAGGCAATGGGATTACACGATCTGCCAGACTGGCTTAGCGTCGGGAAATAGTAAAACCAGAATGAATAACAAAGCTCGCCGCTTAAGCGGCGAGTTATCAATAACGCGTTATTCTTAATTAAATCGCTAATTTCTTTAGCCATCCCTCTTGTTATTTAAGCGACCACGACTTTTCATTTATATAATAAAACCATCATCAAAACATAATTAGCAGAGTAATAAAAACCGCCCCACACAACTAATTACCATTAAAAACAATCAACTATAGAATTTTGGAAAAGATATCTTTCTGATAGGAATCATATTTCCTATTAAATAGTCGAGTTCTTCTTTTGTTCAATCAAGATTTACGTTATAACTTTCCTAACAAGGATTTTTTAACAGGGAGTTACACGAATGGCTAATTCTATTTTCATGAAGATCACCGGAAAAATTCAGGGACTGATCTCTGAAGGGTGTGTAAGTATCGATTCTGTAGGAAATAAACATATACCTGGTCACGAGAAAGCCGTTTTCATCTTATGAAAACGATCTTATTCATATTTGTTTTATTATCTTCTCTGCTGTTCTTTTGGGGATGGCTTATCATCGTTCCTTATACCGTTTATACGGAAAAAGACATTTTTAAGTACTATACATTAACCTATAAAAAAATCAGGGACGCACCTAGACTATCAAAGAATTATTATTTTTCTTATGGCCCGAGTGATGAGGCAAACCCTCAGATAAGTACGATATACTTATGCGATCTAGATAACATTAATGAAGCTTACAATAAGTTGCTCGATTATGTTAACAGTACTGGAGTCCCATTAGTTGATGATTTTTCCTTAGGTAATTATCCATCATTCGATGAGTATTTTCAGATCATTAAAACAAAAGAGCAAGACAGAGTAACAATGAAAGAAATCGAATGTCTAATGTTGGATTTATCCAAGGAACAACGTTAATTCATAATATTATTGAGTGAATTGTGTAATTGCTTAAAAATGAATAAATTAGCGTTTGATCTGTCCTTGGCTTTGAACCCATCCCAAAAATAATTATAATTAATAAAAATAACAAACCTTATTATTCCCTTATCCCTGCATTTATGGAAAGTGATAAACGAACATGCGTGAAATAATCACTACCTTGAAAGCATAAGCGGCTTTCGGAATGCAATATTCAATTTTTTCTCAACCAAGCGCCAGAAATAGCAGACTCACTGACATTCAGAATTCACGATCGCCTTCAGATGTTCAAACCTACACCTTGAGGTTTATTGGGTATAATAAACTTATCATTAAAATATAATTAGCTGACTAATAAGTAAAGTTCATTCCTCGTGGTATTTTATCAATAAAAACAATCAATTATATTTTTTTGGAAAGGGTATTTTTCTGACAGGAATCATATTTATTACTAAATAGTCGAGTTCTTCTTTTTTTCAATCAAGATTTACGTTATAACGCTACCAACAAGGATTATTTAACAGGGAGTTACACGAATGGCTAATTCTATTTTCATGAAGATCACCGGGAAAATTCAGGGACTGATCTCTGAAGGGTGCTTAAGTATCGATTCTGTAGGAAATAAACATATAGCTGGTCACGAAGATGAAATTTTTGTTTATGCCACAAATTACGACCTATCAAGAGATCGACACGTCAATCATCATCCCTTTTCCGTGACCAAAGTCGTTGATAAATCGACACCGCTCTTGCTCACCAGCATCGCCAACAATGAGCTAATGGAAGTTGAATTGAGGTATTACCGCACCTCCGCCAGCGGGACCCAAGAGAACTACATGACCATCACATTGAGGGATGCCTCTATTGTCAACTTCTCTAACCAAAACCCCAATTCATTGACGCATAGCGACATGCAGCCATTTGAAACCCTGAGCCTGCGCTATGAAAGCATTACCTGCCAACACAATATCGCTGGTACATCGGGATACAGCATATTGACTGAGAATATGTACTGATAACCCATGAATAAATTCAATGATATTATCAACGAATGCGACCTTAGCTTTTCCGATTGGGGAAATAACTATCCGCGTTGGTCGCCTATTGACTTCTTTTGGTGGAAAACATTTGGTGGTGATGATTATTTAAACAAATACAAGGATAGTTATATTATTTTCCACAAGGAGAAAATAAAAGACATTGCTCGACAATATAAAATACCAGCAATCCTCCTTGCTTTGGTTGCTCGTTCCGAAGCCGGAGGTATGGTTGATTATGTTAAGTTCCCAGTTTTATTTTACAGACAGTCTAAGCATACCTATAGTGACTGGGCAAACCAAGATACAGTTACGCCACCTCCAGAGAAAACATCAATAGGTATTATCGCTATGCAAATTAGGGTGGTCGCCGAAATTTTTGGCAAAAATCCCAGTGAATTGAAAAATGCTGAAGCAACGTACATCTCCGTTTGTCTAAATAAAGATAATTTCAATCTTACTATGGTCGCACGTCACCTTTACGAATTAATAAATTATGATTATCCCGGTACTGATACTTTGAATCTAACCGACGAACAATTAATCCTTGCAGGTTCACGCTACAACAGAGGTATTGAACGCAGCCACAGTGACTTTATTCGCTCGATAAATGCAGAAAAAAATTTGAAAGAAGTAAGGGAATGGACATCGTACGGTAGATCGATGCTAAGTCATCGTGAAAAGGTCACAAAACTGCTTTATAGCAGTACGACTGTTATGCAAAGACCGTAGGATAAACATGCAACCAGGAGCAATATCAATGTTGCGCACAAAAGAATTTTTTTATCATTTATCTTTTTATGCCTATTCTGCGTTATGCCTTTTTTGGATCAATGTTTTTTCTACCACTGAATATGAATGGATGATAGATGGCGACTCAGTTGCAGATTTCTGTGAAGTTCCAGAAGGCGATGCTGATGGTTCTTTCAGTTTTATCATTGTTCCTTTATCCATACCCTTTTTTCTGGCTAATCGCCTTCTGATTGAACGAAACATACTAAGAATAATCACCTATCTTGCGATACTTATGTACCACTCATACCGTTTCTATACGCGGATTAGTATCTGTTCCATCGCTCATTAAGAAAGAGTGGATGACATGCTAACATTCAAATATAGTGACTTCATAAAAGCAATATTTTTACTATTTATCTCAATTGGCATATTTATTATTTTCGCAGGATTATTCTACGAAGAAAGTTACCACTACAAAAAAGATGATCACTTTACACATTATACTTTAACCCTAGATGAAGTAAAAGACATACCTGTTATTTCTGACAACTACGAATTTTACTATTACTCACCAGATGGCACGCGGCGATTAACCAATGGCGTAGTTTTTTATAACCCAATGCCTGAGCGTAAAGCTGAATTGATAAAATACATAGAGACGCTTGGGTTTAAAAAAACAAAAATCATTCCGTGGATTTATGGAAATATAAGTGAAGTATGGATAAAAGGACATGATGAGGTTAATATAATACAAGATGATAAAAATAGAACAATTGATATCTCATTTATTAAATAGTAACATTCATTCTTCATAAAAATTAAAAAAGGAATTTGAAAGCATGATTAGTAAAAATCACATATATAATATCTATTTTTATGCTTATTCTGTCCTATGCCTTTTTTTAATTCATGCTTTTTCATCAATAGAATATGAATGGTTATTTGGCGACAGCTCACTTAAAAGCTTTTGTGAAAACCCGAGAAGCTATGCTGATAGTTTTTCAAATTTTATTATCATTCCTTTGTCTATTCCTTTTCTTTTAGTCAAACGGACACCACCAAGAATAATTACCTACCTTGTTATTCTCATGTATTACTCAGTCAGTTTCTATACGCGCGTGACTATCTGCCCGTACTGGTAACACATTCTGTCGAGTGCAAAACTCGCCGCCACAGCGGCGAGTCCGGAGTATTACGCATCCGGCCCAACTCTAACCACTAATTTGCCAAAATTGCGACCGTGTAGCAGGCCGATAAAGGCTTCGGGGGCGTTTTCCAACCCGTCGACAATCTCTTCTCGGTATTTAATCTTACCTTCTGCCACCCACGGCGCCACATTCTTCCAGAACTCATCGAAGCGGTGCCCGTAATCATCAAAGATGATGAACCCCTGCATCCGAATGCGTTTCTTCAGAATCGTGCCCGCTAACAGCGCTAAGCGGTCGGGGCCATCAGGCAGCCCTGTTGCATTGTAACCGGAGACTAACCCACACACGGGAATACGCGCGGAGGTATTCAGCAACGGCAGCACGGCATCAAAAACTTTCCCACCGACGTTTTCAAAATAGATATCGATTCCCTTCGGGCAGGCTTGTTTCAGCTGTTCTGCAAAATCATCCGCACGGTGATCGAGGCAAACATCGAATCCCAGAACGTCAACCGCGTAGCGACATTTCTCCGCCCCGCCAGCTACGCCAACCACGCGGCAGCCTTTCAATTTCCCAATCTGGCCAACCGTCGCGCCGACCGGACCAGTGGCGGCGGCTACCACCAGCGTTTCACCCGTTTTCGGCTGACCGATATCCGTCAGCCCCATATACGCGGTGAAGCCCGGCATACCCAGCACGCCCAATGCGTAGGAAGGATTCGTCGGCGACTGACCCAGATTCGTTAATCCTTTGCCGTCGGAAATCGCATAATCCTGCCAGCCGCTGAAGGACAGCACCCAGTCACCGGTCTGATAATCCGGGTGCTTTGATTCCACCACGCGGCTGATGGTTCCGCCCACCATCACGTCATTCAGTTCGACGGGTTTGGCATAAGAAGGGGCGTCGCTCATGCGGCCACGCATATAAGGGTCAAGGGAAAGGAACACCGTACGCAGCAGGATATGCCCCGTATCGACCTGCGGAATGGCCTGCTGTTCCAGACGAAAAGTATCTTGTTTCGGCTCGCCGTGCGGGCGCTGAGCCAGAACCACACGGCGGTTAATTTGATCGGTTTGCGGCATCGTATCCTCCGTTAAACAAAGCGTGTTGATAAAATCACTTCATTAACAATAGGATCGGTTTTTTCTTCTGGCTACGCAAACCGTGCGGCGTTTATTATGCCGTTTTGCTTTTCTCGTAACGCGACATGCGATCCAGATACCCCATGACAAGTGCAGACAGCACAAACGTCAGATGGATAATCACATACCACATCAATTTGTTATCTGGGATATTGCGGGCATCCATAAACACACGCAGCAGATGGATAGACGAGATAGCGACAATCGAGGCAGCGACTTTGTTTTTCAGCGAGCCGGAGTCCATCTTACCGAGCCAGTTCAGCTTTTCTCTGCCTTGGGAGATATCCAGCGCTGAGACAAAATTCTCGTAACCGGACAGCATCACCATCACCAGCAATCCGCCGACCAGCGTCATATCGATCAGTGACAATAGCACTAACACCAAATCTGCTTCAGCGATATCCAGGATATTCGGCAGGACGTGGGCCACCTCTTGGAAAAACTTGATCGCCAGCGCGAGTAAACCCAGCGACAGCCCAAGATAAACCGGGGCAAGCAGCCAGCGCGATGAGTACATCAGATTCTCAATAAAACGTTCCATAGCTCACTATATGCAGGTGGAAAAGAGGCAAATCATAGCGAAAAGTCCTGCGGTGGTGTTAATCAATTCTTGAACAGAATGCCCCATTGACGAAAGGAGCCGTCTATCCACGCGCATTTATGTTGCACCAGTAACAAGTAAAAGAGTGACATTGCGGGAAATCCAGACGCCACAACCGCGATGGCCTATGCCATTGAGGCAATAGTGCATAGCGACACACCCTTTTATTATCGCTGTCGACGGTCGTTTGGCTGCCCTTTCTGAGCAGAAGCTACCAGCGAATCGTAAATAGACTCTGGGGAACAGATTGAAATAGTCATGTTCTCTCTATGTCTACAGCACAGCACTTCATTTCCTTCATGATAACAAGGAGAAAAAAGATATGAGTAACTCAGGAAACGACACCGGATACATCGTTGTTATCGAAGAAAAACAGTATGACCTTGCCAAAGTCCCTCCTTTTAATGACCCCCTTGTTCAACGAGAGAAAAAATCAGTACTCGGGCAATTAAGCCTTAACGACATTACCCAGAATCTGGACCTTTCCGTCGAACTGTTTTATGTCGCTTATCATGGTGTTGCAGGTGCAAAAGGCGGTTCGTTGCAAGCAGAAATCGCCAGACTGCAAAGCCGACTGGCGATGTTATGTAATGAATGCATTACCACCATGACAACGTTCCAGAGCGAAACGCAGAATATTATTGAATTACTGCAACAATGTTATCGTTGGTTGACGAAAGGACAGGAAAAGCTGGCGTTCAAAAAACTGGCGCACTGTAAGGAATCTTCAAGTGCGATGTCAGTAAAAGCCATATTGTTGGCCGAACAGTTCAAAGCATTACAGGTTGATTCCACCAAAGCCAAATCAAACACCATTTTGGAAGAAGCCAGTGAAAATGATCGACTGCTCGCCGCACAGAAAGCCGAACGAGAAACAATCGCCAAACAGAAAGCGCAAGAAGCCAATCAGCAAGCATTATTAGAAGATATTGCTACCACTCAGGCGTTGTATGAAGACGCCAAAAATCGAGAGGCGGAAGAATCAACCAAAGCCCTGGTGTTGGGCATCGTCAGCGCTGTTACCAACGCAATCGGCGCGGGGCTGGGAGCCTATTCTGCCGCCAAAAATCCGGTAGCGGCAATAATGAGCAAGGCTGGCTCATCCATTGACGATAATGCACAAATCAAAGCCGCGCAGTCTAGTATGGACAGTGCAAAACAAGAATTCGATAAGGCTCAGAAAAAATATACTGAGGCTGCCGATCAACTGTCGGCTCAGCAGAGTATTGTGAATAGCCTGAAAGACGAACTTGATGTGCTAAACACCGCGCTGACCAATCTGGAAAAAGACAGCGCCGCCAAGCCGGAAGATATTGCTGCGCTGCGGGTAAAACGCAGCGACAAAGAAACGGAGCATAGCGTTGCAGCAGCAAAACTGCCTGAGCTGACCAAAACCGCCAAATCGCTGGAGAAGGAGGCGAAAGACAGCAGTAAAGCCTATGCGGCGGCGGGAACGGCACTGACCAATCTTGCAACATCAACCAGCAAGATGGCTGAAACGGCAGCATCAACTGAAAACTCAGTCCGTGAAGAAAGAATCAATCTACTCAACAAACAGCTTGAACTACAGAAAGAAAAACGAGCCTCACTGGTTGCCCTAGCTGAATATGCAGAAAGCCTGAAGAACCTCAAAGTCGAACAAGGTAATTCCACACTCTCAGTGAATTCTCTGCACAGCGCGATAGATGCTTTGGGCAAAGTTATCGGCACGCTGACCAACGCCAGCCTGTTCTGGGACCAAATGTCACAATATTGCGACCGGATGACCAGCAGCGGATTTCAGCGCGATCTGGAAGATCTCAAGGAAATGGATCTCGAAACCCGTCTGGAAGAATATCAGGATCCGCATTTTATGCGATCGTTCTTCCTCTATCTATGCCAATGGGTGGCGGTAAATGGCTTGTCAGGAGATTACCTTCTGGCCGCCGCCGATGCGCAGAAAAAAGCCGTCCAATATTTGAGTGAATCCCCGACAATCCAAGAAGCCATACGCAAAGCACCAGAGCTAGCCAAAAATCTTGCCCTCATTGTGCAAAACAACCTGCTTGCGTCCCGTAACCAAAGCATCGAGCTGGAACAGCAACGTGCCATCCTCATTGCGCAATAACAAGGAGTCATAGAGATGGGTAATCAAATACAGTTCTATGAGAAAAACGAGTTGCAACCAACATCAGAAGCACTCAAAACGGTTGTCGCAGGGTTAACTGAAGCTGCTACTTATCTGGATCATCAGCGCAAGGAGGAGGCTATCGCTGTTGTCACCAGAATGACCGATGACGTGACGTATCTACACACCCAGACAATACAAGGGGAACAGCTTTACAAAACAGAGCAAAGAAAGGTAACGGAAGCCGTTGCAGCGATCATTCTTCAGAGCGGTAAATTAAATGCAGAGATGATGAAAATTCAAACACAGATTTCGGATCTGGAGATTGAGATAAAAAAAGGGGATGTGAATATGCAAGAACTCCAACAGCATTTAGAGGCGCTGTCACATAACCTGAGTAACTCGGAACGAGAACGGAACGAACATCAACGACAGCTTGATGATCTCAATGATAGTTCAGCAGGTCGCATTATCTTGTCGATCTTTTGTCTCGGTCTTGACCGTGCCATTTTGGGTATCAAGTCGCTGGTCGATCAGGATGCCGCCCGCATCAGTATTCTGCGCGATGAAATAAACAACTATCAAAATGCGTTGAAAGAAGACGAAAACAAACTGAAAGTTGCCAGAAACCTGCAAGTCACACTACGTGACCAACAAAAGCACTACGAGGGAAATGTAACCGCACTGGAAAAACAAGTAGAAGAGTTGCACCAGGAGGAAAAGAACACGCGTACGAAACTGGCCTCAATCACTCAAATTTCTGGCTTCTATGGAAAATTGAAAGTTATTTGTGAAAACGTCAGTGAGAATATAACCTGGATTCTGGATATTATTGACGATTTGAACGATGACCAACCCCGAATTGTTGATATCGATGCATCCGGAGTGGAGCTTGTGCCATTAAGGACCGCACTGGCACGATTAGATAGCCTGTTGAACACCCCTCAAATACAACAAACCATTGCTGCAAATGAGGCGCTGATACTTGCCTGATTGACAGAGCAAAAATAGCGAAGGTGTAATACAAAGGTTCCCTGCATCGTCAATATTTCTGTGTTACTACCCTCACAGCATCACCGATGGCTTTTGGATATATAAAACGCCCTGAGAGCTTCTCAAGGCGTTTTAGCGTAGACAGAGATATTTATTGTTAAGTTATAGTGCGACACTAAAATAATAAGCATCGCAATATTTCACATTATCTAAAATAAAATCACAGCCTATCGTGCAGCATTCAACGGAATTTCAGGGTCCGGTTCGTGAGTCATACGATTACGTAAATCACGACGAATAATTTCAATGGACCAGAACCAAATGAGGTGACCTACAATCTCAGACACATGTTCATACCAAGGGAGAGCAAACAGAGATGGCGTAAGCCCCATCAATGGGAATGAAATCATATGGACAAATAATTGAGCCAGCGCACCCGCCAGCAAGCCTTGCCATAATTTTATTTTGGGAAATACTTCTGCAACAATGCAGTAACCTACAGCAAAAACAATAGAGAAAATAATATGCGTCACACCAACCCAATTGAATACGTGGCCAGCAAAGGTATAAACCGCTGCATTAGGGTCAACGACGCCAAGCCAATCGCGTAAAAAAATGTAGGGTGGGTTAAGAAAATTACGAGAGCAGTCAATGTGATCAGCAGCTCTAATCAGTGATTCAGGTACGCAAGCACTACTAAACATATCCGTAGGGCTACGTGGAGGAAGCGGATTTTCAGCGCCCCACTTAACAAAAGATGAAACAATACCAGCAATCAAACCAATAAAAGCAGCTAATCCATAGCGTCTCCGAGACGGAGATGTTTGTTCAAAGAAGTTCATTTTTTTACCAATCTAACCATTAAAGGTTATAGTCTTACATAGACATCATGTCCTTATAAAGAGGTTAATTGATATATCGAACAATCTCTCTAGGTCATTTGGTTATTAGGAACGCGATTTTAAATTTTATAAAAAATAAAAAGAAGACATCACGCGTTGATTTTTTGTGAAACTTTTACTCAATCATTGAAAAACAAGATTCTCTAACGTGTCCGAAATGTATATTCCAAATGATGCGAAAGAATAATAACTCACCAATAATATTATCAATAAGAAATAGCTTGGTTATTTTTTTGTGAAAGAATTACAGTTCATTCACTCATCCTCTCGCCCTGCGTTCCTCTCATTCAGAATATTTCCTCACCTCAAAAAAAGCTGATATTCATTTTCGGCAGTTCGAGAGGATGAAAAATCCAGCACGCTTCATTTTCGCTCATTTATTAACCAACACCGAACCAATCCGAGCGCTGATATTCCTCACGCCCATGTAACCATAGGCAATCCCCCTGTCGCGGAGGCGTAGCAACAGATACGTCAATCAATAGTCGTGATAAAAGCGGACATCACCACTGCGTTTCAAGCAGAAACCTCACTCATCAGCGGACGTAACAACCTTTCGCATATATATTTTTATGGAATTGAAAATCAATTTTTATTCTTTTACATGCATAAGTCTCCCCGTTAGAGTAGCGAAAAGACCGCCGTGTATGGCCTCATGTCATTGGTAAGGGACACAGGGAATGGAAAAAAATCATCCGCACGTTACAACTCTCGCCGCAGGGTTACTCTCGTTACTGTTTGCATTCAACCCCGGCGCGTACGCGGCGGAAACCGGAGAAAAACCGGTGTCCGGCGGTATTCTGAATGTTGGATTAGGCAGCGATACGCCGATTATCGACCCACACATTACGGCCTACGGCGTAACGGCGCTGATTGCACGTAACGTGGTGGATTCACTGGTAGGACAGGCGGAAGATAATCGCTTTACGCCCTGGCTGGCGGAAAGCTGGAAAATTAACGACAACAACACCGAATACACCTTCCATCTGCGTAAGGATGTGACGTTCAGCGATGGCACCAAACTGGATGCCGCAGCGGTGAAATACAACATCGAACGTATTCTCGATCCGAAAACCACCTCCAGTTACGCGAAATCGCTATTAGGCCCTATCGACAAGATCTCAACGCCGGATGATTACACGATTGTACTCCACTACAGCTCACCGTTTGCAGCGTTGTTGCAGGGGCTGAGCCTGCCGTATCTGGGCATTCAATCTCCGACGTACCTGAAAAAAACACCGAACACCAGTACCACAGTAGTAGGTTCCGGTCCGTTTATTCTTGACTCCTTTGTGAAAGGCAGCGGCAGCAAGCTGACGAAACGTCCTGATTACAACTGGGGACCGGGTTACGCCAAGCATACTGGCCCAGCCTATCTGGATGGTCTGGTGTTCAAATATCTACCGGAAGCGTCGGTTCGCCTTGGCGCACTGAGCAGCGGCCAGATTCAGGCCATTGACGCCGTACCACCGGCTAATTTCCCGACGGTGAAGCGCAATCCGAAGCTGGAAGTGATCACCTATGAGAACCCAGGTGTTAACCGCGTACTCTATCTCAACACTACCAAAGGCCCTTTCCAGGATGTCGCGGTGCGTAAGGCGTTCCAGAGCGCCGTAGATACCAACGCAGCGGTGAAAGTTGCGTTCTTTGGTACGCTGAAAGCCGCCGATAACGTGCTCGGCCCGGCCACGCTGTACTACGATCCGAGCGTGGCATCCCGCTGGGGCTTCGATGTGAAAAAAGCCAACGAACTACTGGATAACGCAGGCTGGAAACAGAAAGACGGCGAAGGCTTCCGAACCAAAGATGGCCAACGCCTGAGCGTCAGCTTCGTATACGCCTCAACCAACGTTGAAGCTGCGGATGTCGCGCTGTTCCAGGCGGTACAATATCAGGTGAAGCAGGCGGGCTTCGAAGTCAAACTGACGCCGGTTGATGCAGGTGAATTCACCACGCGCACCAATGCCAACGAGTACGATATCGCTTCTAACTACTTCGTACGTGCGGAGCCGGATATTCTGCGTACCGTTTTCGATTCAGCCTATGCGCCACCGAACGGCAACAACTTTACGCGCATCAGCGTACTGGATGACAAGCTGAGAAAAGCGATTGGTGCGGGCGAAGCAGAACGTAAACAGCTCTATAGCGAAATACAGCGTGAAGTCATCGATCAGGCGTATGTTGTTCCGCTGTACATTCCTGCCTACCAACTCGGCCTGTCCAAACAGGTACAGGGCATAGGCTGGGCCACCAACGCAAAACCGAACTTCTATGATGTCTGGATTAAACGTTAATCTGTACGCGATAGGTAAACGTCTTTTCACCATTCTGGCTGTGCTCTGGGGCGCAGCCACACTGACGTTTATTGCCGTCAAACTGATCCCCGGCGATCCGGTCGCCATTCTTAGCGGCGGCGACAACGTGGTGGATGAAGCCTATCGCGCCGTACTCATCAAACAATTCGGGCTCGACCAGCCGCTGTGGGTGCAATATCTGCGCTACTGCGGGCAGGCGCTACAAGGCGATTTTGGCGTCAGTTATCTTTATCGCCTACCTGTTGGCAGCGTAATTAGCGATGCGATGCATGAAACCCTGCCGCTGGCGCTCGGCGGTCTGATTCTGGCGTTGTTCCTTGCGATTACCAGCGCGCTGCTGACCGCAGGGCGTTATGGTACGCTGCGTACCACCGTTTCCTGGCTGGAACTGACGCTGCTTAGCACACCGGTCTACTGGATTGGGATCGTACTGCTGAGCCTGTTCAGCTTTCGTCTGCAATGGTTTCCGGTCACAGGCAACGACGGCGTAATGTCGCTGGTGTTGCCGGTTATCACGCTAAGTCTGCCGATTGCCGCGATTCTGAGTCAGGTACTGCGTGACGGCTTGGAAGAGGCGCTCTCCCAACCGTTTTCGTTAACCGTGCGCACGCGCGGCGTCAGCGAAATCGGACTGCGTTTTCGCCACGGTTTACGCCATGCGGCGCTGGCAGCCTCAACGCTGACCGGTACGCTTCTGGCAAGCGTACTCGGCGGTTCCGTGTTGACTGAAACCGTCTTTGGCCGCGCGGGTATCGGGCAAGTCACGCTGAGCGCGATTGAAAACCGCGACATGCCGCTGGTGCTGGGCGTCGTGATGCTGTCCGCGTTCCTGTTCGTCGTCATCAACCTGCTGGTGGATGCGCTGTATCTCATCATCGATCCCCGCTTACGTAAGAAAACGAGCGCCCATGAGTAGTGAACCGATGCCCTTTACGCAGACGCCCTCAAGAAAAACCTATCGCAGCCCGTGGCTGAGCACGGCGACACTATTGCCTGCTGCTATCGTTTTCCTGCTGGCGCTGGCAGTCTTTTTTCCTTCGCTGTTTACCAGCCGTACCGCCGATGAAATGGATATGGGCGCAGTATTTCAGCCACCGAACGCCACCTATTGGTTCGGCACCGATCAGCTGGGACGCGATATTTTTTCCCGCATCGTGCACGGCACCTCGCTGTCGCTGGGCATCGGCGTCGGCGCGATGCTGATCGCCTGCTTCGGCGGCGTGCTGTTTGGCACCCTGTCAGTGCTCGCGCCGCTGCGTATCCGTCAGGTTTTGGTGCGCCTGTTGGACATCATGCTGGCGTTTCCCGACCTGCTACTGGCATTGCTGGTGATCGCCGTACTGGGACGCGGACCGGAAAACACCATGTTGGCCGTTGGGCTGGCGGGGATTGCGGGTTATGCGCGTTTAATTCGCTCTCAGGTGCTGCAAGTCAGACTATCCGGCTATGTCGAGCATGCGATTGCGCTGGGTGAGCATCCGCTGTATATCGTTTTCCGCCATATCATTCCCAATACGCTGCGCCCGTTGTTGATTGTCGCCACCATTGGCGTCGGCCACGCGGTGCTGTCCGCCTCGGCGCTGAGCTTTCTGGGCTTGGGCGTCGTGCCACCGACCGCCGAATGGGGCGCGCTACTGGCTGACGGACGTAACTTTCTTGATATCGCTCCCTGGGTGAGCCTGCTGCCCGCCAGCGTCGTTGCGCTGTCGGTGATTTCTATTACGTTGCTGGGACGTCGTTTACAGGCCATTTTGGCAAAAGGAGAGGCACGATGAGCCTGAATTCCCTTCCTCACCCCTATCATGCAGCGGCATCCGAGAAGACGCCGCTGCTGCGCGTAGACGGCCTGAGCGTCACGTTTCCCAGCCCATTCGGCCCCATTCGTTCGGTTAAAAACCTCTCTTTTCAGGTCAATGCCGGAGAAATTCTGGCGCTGGTCGGCGAATCGGGTTCAGGGAAATCCGTCACCGCTCGCACGCTCGTGGGTCTGGCCGGTGAAAACGTTGACGTACAGGCAAACGCCATTGAGCTCACGCGCCATGACGGCAGTCTGTGTGATTTACGCTATCTGACCGACCGCGACTGGCGGGCGATTCGTGGCCGTGAAATCGGCTTTGTTTTACAGGATGCACTGGTGTCTCTCGATCCGCTGCGCAAGATCGGGCAGGAAGTCGCCGAACCGATTCTGACCCACCGCTTGCTGCCGCGTGAACAGGTTCCCGCACGCGTCGCCGAACTCCTGACAAAAGCAGGTATTCCCGATCCAGAGAACCGCGCCGCCCAATATCCGCATGAACTGTCCGGCGGCCTGCGCCAGCGAGCGCTTATTGCTTCCGCGTTGTCAGCCGGCCCACAGTTACTAATTGCCGATGAACCCACTACCGCGCTGGATGCCACCGTGCAAAAACAAGTGTTGAAAGTCTTCACCGCCTTGGCACAGGCAGGACACGGCGTTTTACTGATCACCCACGATCTTGCCGTCGTCGCTGAGGTGGCGGATCGCGTCATCGTGATGCAGAACGGATCGTTGGTAGAAGGCGGTGAGGCGCGACAGATCCTGTCAGCACCGACGCATCCCTACACCCGCAAATTGCTGGCAGCGATCCCAACGGCTTCTACGCGGGGAAAGTGGCTGGCTGGCGTCGATCCCTTACAGAATGGCATTGCTCCCTCAGCCGCGTCTCTGGCGACGACGCACACTGACGATACCATCGCCCTGACGGCGGATCGCATTGCAGTGTCGTTCAAGCGCCCTGATGGCAGTCGGATGCAGGCCGTCAATCAGGTGTCTCTCCAAATCAAACGCGGCGAAACGCTGGGCATCGTTGGAGAATCCGGTTCGGGGAAAACCACGCTGGGCAAAGTCATTCTGGCGCTGCAAAAACCGGACAGCGGCGAAGTCCGACTGGCGGACCATGCCTGGAGCACGTTAACAGAACGCGAACGCCGACCGCTGCGCGCACGCATTCAGACGATCACACAGGATCCGCTTAGCTCGTTCGATCCGCAATTTACCGTCGCCCAGATTCTGAATCAGCCGCTGCGTTTGCGCCGCGATTTAAGCGACGATGAGAAACAGCGGCGCATCCTGACGTTACTCGAGTATGTCGGCCTGACGCCCGACCTGCTGAGCCGCCGCCCAAGAGCGCTGTCCGGCGGGCAACGCCAGCGCGTCTCCATCGCACAGGCGCTGGCTTCGGAACCTGAGATTCTGATCTGCGACGAACCGGTATCGGCGCTGGACGTCACGACACAGGCGCAGGTGCTGGATTTGCTGGTCGCACTGCAACGCCAGTTAGGGCTAACGATGCTGTTCATCTCCCACGATTTGGGCGTGGTGCAGCACATGAGCCATCGCATCGCGGTCATGAAAGACGGGGATATCGTAGAAACCGGGCCGGTCGAGCAGATCTTCAATCAACCGCAGCACCCTTACACACGCCTGTTGCTTTCAACGGTGGCGGAGTAGCGCTGTTGAAGAAAGATTGGGTGGTTAAAAACGCGGCGACATTGTACAATGATAAGTACATATCAGGAGGGACAAATGCGTACAATTAGCTACAGTGAAGCCCGACAAAATCTATCGGCGACCATGATGAAAACGGTCGAAGACCGTGCTCCCATACTTATCACCCGACAGAATGGTGAAGCCTGCGTGCTGATGTCTTTGGAAGAGTATAACTCTCTAGAGGAGACCGCGTATTTACTGCGTTCACCAGCCAATGCCAAAAGACTGATGAACTCAATCGAGAGCCTTAAGGCTGGCAATGGCGAAGAAAGAGATATCATTGAGTGAAACTAATCTGGTCAGAAGAAGCATGGGAAGACTACCTGTACTGGCAGGACATCGATAAGCGGATGGTCAAAAAGATCAATGAATTAATAAAAGAAACGTGCAGAACACCTTTTGAGGGAAAAGGAAAACCAGAGCCACTTAAACATAACCTTGCTGGTTTCTGGTCGCGCCGTATCACCGAAGAACATCGTTTGGTTTATGCCATCACCGATGACGCCATGATGATCGCTGCCTGCCGCTACCACTATTAACCCGCCATTGATTCATCACACCCAATAGCTAAAAAGCGCCGTCACTCCACATTCAGGAAGCGCTGGCGATAGGCGCTGGGGGAGACGCCGAACGCCTGATGGAACACCACTGAGAAGTAGTTGCTGTCTTCAAAGCCACACAGCGCGGCGACGTCACCGATGGTTTGTAGGTCATAACGCAGCAGTTCCATCGCTTTGCAGAGCCGCAACTGGCGCAGGTAGTGTGGCACGCTCATGCCGGTTTGTTCTTTAAAGCGCGAACGTAAACTGCGAGCGCTGAAGTGATGCTGTTCGCAGAAGGCTTCAAAGCGGAACGGTGTCGCAATGCTGGCACGCAACGCATTCATCAACATATCCAACTGGTGCGCATCGGCCAATTGTGGATTATCCGGCGTGTGGCGATAGCGCGCCGCCAGCAGCGCAATCTGCAACAGCAGCGCTTCGCTCAGTTGCAGCGACAGCGCATCGGATTTCATGCACTCCTGCCTCAGCGCATCCACCTTCTCACGGAGGGTATCCATGCCTTCCGAGCCTAGACACCAGTGGCGCTGGCTTTGTGGGCGTTCCCCACTCGGCAGCAGCATTTGCCAGTCGGCAGATAGCGTCAGGCGGTTGCGAATATAGAGGATATTGTCCAGTTCTAGCCCGTTGACGGACTCATAGCTGTGGCGATCATTCGCGGAGACATAGAACATGTCGCCACGGGTAATACGGTAAGGCACATCGTTCCAGAGGTGCAGGCCATTCCCGCGCCAGACAATCACCAGTTCGTCAAAATCATGATGATGCAGTGGAAACGCTGGCTGCGGGTGCCGCTCGGCCACCATCACGGCATTCTTGTCGGTGAGGAAATAGTCTTCAGTCTGTAATTTCAAACCCCGTATTGCTGTCGTCATTCCCTCACCCGCCGTTGCTGTTACCTACTCTTCACGAGAAAACGCCTGATGGCGTAGTGACTTAGGCGCCTGCGAGAATGCCTTGCGGAATTGCGTCGAGAAGTGATTACTGTCGCTAAATCCACAGGCGTGCGCAATGGTGGTGATCGAGTCATCACTCTGCTGCAACCGCCGACGCGCCTCCAATAATCTTAACCGATTCAGATAGCGTTGTGGCGTCATACCCGTGTGTTGTTTGAGTTGGCGATGCAGCGTGCGCAGCGGCAGCGAGAACTGATCGGCTAGGCTCCCCCAGTTCACCTCTTCACTGTAGTTGTTTTGCAGCCAGCCCAGCAGCGCCTGTACACCCTGACGTTCGGAGCCGTTGGCCTGCGTTTGGAAGCACTGCTGACGCAACTGCACCAGAATGTGCAGAAACAGGCTCTCACTGGCGGCAATCGCTTCCGGCGCATCGCTCTGCGCTAATTCAGCTAGGCTGTTCAACGACTGCTTCAACTGCTGCATCCCCACAGCATTCACCTGCCACTGCCCCTGCCACTCACCGTTCGGGCCATATGGCAAGAAGGCGGCGATATCGGAAAGGAAGCGAAACCCGCGCGGCGAGCGGTACAACATGTTGGTCAGGCACAGCCCTTCCACGTCTTCAAACAGATGCCTGTCGTTATCGCGAACAAAGAACACCGAACCGCTGCACAGCGCATAAGGCTGATCGTTAAACACGTGGACGCCAGCGCCCTGTTCCACCAGCACAATTTCCCAGAAATCATGATAGTGTTCAGGAAACGCCGTTTGCGGCGTGCGCGGTTCTACCGCCACCGTTACGGCACGCGAAGTAAAAAAATCATCACCACGAAGTAGCGTCATTTCAGTTCTCCATTCGGCTTCTGGCAAAAATGCGGCCTTTGGAAAAGGGTAGCCAGAAGCCACAGAACCGACCTTAAATTACCGTCACCCACGTGCCGTCTGACTGCTCTTTTTTTAAGATCGCACCGCCCAATTAGTTGAAGTGTGGTAAGGATCACACCGCCTTTTCCCTGATTTTTTCATGGTTATTCACTAAATAATTTCCCAGATTGTGAGCCCTTTCACGGTCAGCTTTGTCATTTTGCCAGCCGCCTGTTGTTGATGGCACTCATAGGAAGGTGGCTACCGTTACCGCTCTTTACACTGCAACACATCCAACAATAAGGAGTGCGGCTATGGCGGTGAAGAATATCGTGGCGGTAGATTTGGGGGCATCCAGTGGTCGGGTCATGCTGGCAACCTTGCACACCGCAACGCAGCATCTGACGCTGAAAGAAATTCACCGTTTCAGCAACACGCTGGTATTTCAGGACAACCACCACCAGTGGGATCTCGCCGCACTGGAACGCGATATTCTCATCGGATTACATCAAATCGATGCCATGGGTATCGCGCCTGATAGCATTGGAATCGACAGTTGGGGCGTGGACTATGTGCTACTTGATAAGGACGGGCAGCGCGTTGGTCTGCCGTATTCCTATCGCGACCACCGCACCGATGGCGTAATGGCTACCGTCACCGCCGAGCTGGGGCGTGAGGCGATCTATCAGCGTACCGGTATTCAATTCCTGCCGTTTAATACGCTGTACCAGCTTAAAGCGCAGGGTGATGCGCCGTCTGAGAATCTGAATCAGGTGGCACACCTGTTGATGATCCCCGACTATTTTCATTATCGCCTCACGGGGAATCTGGTTTGCGAATACACCAACGCCAGTACAACCCAACTGCTTAATCTGGAAAAGAAAACCTGGGATGGCACGCTGCTGGACTATCTGGGTGTACCACGCCGCTGGTTGAGCGACCCCGTGCAGCCGGGGCACGTCGTAGGAAATTGGGTAGCACCGAGCGGACGGCAAATTCCCGTCACCGCCGTCGCTACGCACGATACCGCCAGTGCGGTGGTCGGTGCGCCATTGCAGAGCCGCGACAGCGCCTATCTCAGCTCCGGCACCTGGTCGCTGATGGGCATTGAGAGCGACACACCATTTAACAGCCCGCAGGCGCTGGCGGCCAATATCACCAACGAAGGCGGCGTAGACGGCACCTATCGGGTGCTGAAAAACATCATGGGCCTGTGGCTGTTACAGCGGGTCTGCCAGGAACGTGACATCAAGGATTTAGGCGCGCTGATTCAGTCCGCCGCCACTCTACCTGCCTTCGCCAGCCTGATTAACCCAAATGACGAGTGCTTTATCAATCCGCCGTCGATGCATCAGGCAATCCGCGACTATTGCCGTGAACATGGTCAGCCCGAACCTCAAAGCGATGCCGAGCTGGCACGCTGTATCTTCGACAGCCTCTCGCTGCTCTACCGCCAGGTGGTACTGGAACTGGGTGAACTGCGGCACGCACCGATCCGCCAGTTGCACATTGTCGGCGGCGGTAGCCAGAACGCTTTCCTGAACCAGCTGTGTGCCGATGTGTGCCAGATTCCGGTTCTGGCCGGACCGGTCGAAGCCTCGACGCTTGGCAATATTGGCTGCCAACTGATGGCGCTGGGCGCCGTCGCCGACCTTGCTGCTTTCCGACATATGCTGACTCATAACTTCCCTTTGCATCGCTATACCCCGCGTGCGGAGAGTGATTTTGCCGGGCACTGGCGTCGTTTTCAGGCGCTCAGCCAGCCAGAAACCGCCCCACAGGGCAAAAAGGAGACCACGCAATGAGCACACCGATTGAAACCGCCTGGCAGTTGGCGAAAGCGCGTTACGCCAGCCTGAATATTGACGTAGAGGCTGCGCTGGAACAGCTCGATCAGATCCCGGTGTCAATGCACTGCTGGCAGGGTGACGATGTGGCCGGATTCGAGAACACCGGTGGGCCGCTGACCGGCGGCATTCAGGCCACCGGCAACTACCCCGGCAAAGCGAGCACGCCAGATGAACTGCGTGCCGATCTGGAACAAGCCTTTGCGCTCATTCCCGGCCCCAAGCGGCTGAATCTGCACGCTATCTATCTGGAATCCGCGCAGCCCGTCGCCCGTAATGAAATTGCCCCCGAGCATTTCCGCACCTGGGTTGAGTGGGCTAAACGCCACCAGCTCGGGCTGGATTTTAACCCGACCTGCTTTTCGCATCCGCTGAGCGCGGACGGTTTTACCTTGTCGCACCCGGACGAAAAAGTACGTCGCTTCTGGATTGAACACTGTCAGGCTAGCCGCCGGATTTCTGCCTACTTCGGCCGCGAACTCGGTACGCCGTCCGTGATGAACATCTGGGTGCCGGACGGCATGAAAGACTTGACCATCGATCGTCTGGCGTTCCGCCAGCGGCTACTCAGCGCGCTGGACGAGATCATCGCTGAACCGCTCGATCAAGCACATCATATCGACGCAGTGGAAAGTAAGCTGTTCGGAATCGGCGCGGAAAGTTTCACCGTCGGCTCCAATGAATTCTACCTCGGCTACGCGGCCAGCCGCGGCACGGCACTCTGTCTGGATGCCGGGCACTTCCACCCGACCGAAGTCATTTCCGACAAGATTTCCAGCGCCATTCTCTACGTCCCACGTCTGCTGCTGCACGTTAGCCGTCCGGTTCGTTGGGACAGCGACCACGTGGTACTGTTAGACGACGAAACACAAGCCATTGCCCACGAAATCGTGCGCCATAAGCTGCTTAACCGCGTACATATCGGGCTCGATTTCTTCGATGCCTCAATCAACCGTATCGCCGCTTGGGTTATCGGCACACGCAACATGAAGAAAGCCCTGTTGCGTGCGCTATTAGAACCGACGGAAACGCTGCGCCAACTGGAACAAAACGGCGATTACACCGCGCGTCTGGCGCTGCTGGAAGAGCAGAAATCACTACCGTGGCAAGCCGTGTGGGAACACTACTGCCAGCGTCATGACGTACTTCCGGGTAGCGAATGGCTGCAACAGGTGCGTCAGTATGAAGAAACCATCCTCACTCAACGTCAAGGGTAAGACTATGCAAGCAATTCTCTCTTCCTGGTTTGTACAGGGAATGATTAAAGCCACCAGCGACATGTGGCTCAAAGGCTGGGACGAGCGTAACGGCGGTAACGTCAGCCTGCGCCTGACGGCTGAGGATGTGACACCTTATGAAAGCGATTTCTATCCGCAACCGCGCCATGAGGCGTTATCGCAACCGATGCCCGAACTGGCTGACTGCTGGTTTATCGTCACGGGTTCCGGCAAATTTTTCCGCAACGTTCAGTTAGATCCGGCCGATTCATTGGTCGTGTTGCAGGTCGATAGCGACGGCAAAGGCTATCGTATTTTCTGGGGGCTCACCAACGGCGGCCTGCCAACGTCTGAACTCGCCTCGCATTTCCAGTCGCACATTGTGCGTATGGGAGTGACCCACGGGCACGACCGCGTCATCATGCACTGCCACGCCACTAATCTGATCGCCTTGAGCTATGTGCTGAAACTGGATACCGCGACATTCACCCGTGAGTTGTGGGAGGGCAGCACGGAGTGTCTGGTCGTCTTCCCAGACGGCGTAGGCATTGTGCCGTGGATGGTGCCGGGCACCGACGCCATTGGCGATGCTACCTCTGAGCAAATGAAGCGTCATTCGCTGGTGCTGTGGCCCTTCCACGGCATTTTCGGCACCGGCCCGACGCTGGACGACGCCTTCGGCCTGATCGATACCGCAGAAAAATCTGCCGAAGTCATGGTGAAAGTCAGATCGATGGGCGGTAAGAAGCAGACGATTTCGACCGAAGAGCTGATCGCACTGGGTAAACGTTTCGGCGTCACCCCCATGGAAGCCGCGCTGCGCGTGTAGCAGGTTTTCGGCATACTATTATTCTCCGCAAAGTGACTTTCAGCCTCAAACCGCCACGGTCTTGCACCGTGGCGTTCTGCTAACGATTACAGAGGACTCATCCATGTTGCGTAAGGCTTTTGTGATGTCGGTTTTTCCTGACTGCCACGACGACTATCAACGTCGTCACAATCCTATCTGGCCTGAACTGGCCGAGGTGCTGAAAAACCACGGTGCGCACCACTACAGCATTTTTCTGGATAAACAGCGTAATCTGCTGTTTGGCTATGTCGAGGTCGAGTCCGAAGCACGCTGGGAAGCGATTGCACAAACGGATGTCTGCCAGCGCTGGTGGAAACACATGAGCGACATCATGCCATCCAATCCCGATAACAGCCCAGTTAGCGATGCGCTGCAACCCGTGTTTTATTTGGACTAAGGCGTGCTTGGCGCAAATCCTCATCGTGCAGCGGTAATGACATTACCGCTGTGTCATTATTGTTGAAGAGATAAAAAAGAAATAATTTGTCATTTAGTTAATGGCTTTCGTTACATATAGTTATTATTTTTAGTAAATACATAAATATTTATTGATTATTGATGGCTATCACATTTTATTCCCCCTATTTGTGAATAGTCCAACTCTCACGCTAGAAATAAAAACATTTATTAAAACAATGTTTAACAAGCATCCTTCACATAAAAAATAAATGAATGAAAAAACAAAAATAAACGAAATTTAGTGTCGGAAAAATCAAGTTTGTTATTATTAAATACCGTTTACATCCTGCACCCTCTTTATCTAATTACGCATTATAAAGATCTTATTTTATTTGCCGTTATCACTGTTACCTTCTCTCTAATAATCAATAAGAATAGCGATGAAATTTTCTCAACTCACAGTATTTTCCAAACTATTACTCGGATTTTCCGTCCTGATCGCCATGATGTTGCTATTAGGGGTGGTTTCACTACTCCAGCTTAGCGTTAATAATAGCCGTATTGATGAATTAAGCAGCAGCAGCCTACCCGGTGTGCGATATAGTCTGGAAATGCGTGGCGCGTTGTCTGAAACGCGATTACAGCAAATACAGTATATCGACTCCAAAACGCCCGAAGAGCGTGAAGGCCACCGCAAAGAATTACTGCAAAACGCCGATACTTTCCTTGCTGCGTTTAAAAATTACCAAAGCGTTGCCAATAGCGAGGATAAAAAAGCGCTGATTAAAATCATCGGCGATAATTTCTCCGGCTTTAACTCGGTCAACGCCACGCTGATTGATACCGTGAACCGGGGCGATCTGGCTGAAGCGAGCAAAATCAGCGGCGCAAGCTCCGCTAAGTATCGTAGCCAGTTAATGAAAGATCTGGCCAAGCTGGTGGATATGGAAGTGGCGACGGCAAAAGGTATCGTCGCCAGCGCCGATTCGACTTATCGGACATCGCAGTTCTATGTTTGGGGATTGCTACTGCTCGCTCTGCTGACGACCACCGTTATAGCCACCCTTATCTCACGCAATATCTCACGCCAGCTCGGCGGCGACCCGCATTACGCACAGGAAATCATGACCGAGATTGCCTCCGGTAATCTCGCAACGGAAATCAAACTGCGCCAAGGGGACAACAGCAGCCTACTGGCTTCCATCAACTACATGAACCAGCAGTTGATGAACATCGTACATACCATCATGAACGGTAGTGAATCCATCTCGCTGGCATCCAGCGAGATTGCTCAGGGCAACAGCGACCTGTCGCAGCGTACCGAAGAGCAGGCAGCCTCGCTGATTCAGGCATCGGCCAATATGCAGCAGTTGACACACACCGTGCGCCAGAATGCGGATAACGCCAAGGAAGCTAGCCAACTGGCACAGCAAACCTCGGAAACGGCTTCTCAGGGCGGGCTTATCGTGGACGACATGCTCAAGCGCATGCATGAGATCTCCGACAGTTCACAGAAGATCGTCGATATTATCGCCGTGATCGAAGGGATCGCTTTCCAGACCAACATCCTTGCACTGAACGCCGCAGTAGAAGCCGCCAGAGCGGGTAGCGAAGGAAAAGGTTTTGCCGTCGTTGCAGGAGAAGTTCGGACGTTGGCACAGAAGAGCGCCAACGCCGCCAAAGAGATCAAAACGCTGATCGAAGGCACCGTCGAGAAAATTACCGATGGCTCTGCGCGAGCAGACAAAGCCAGCCAGGCGATGTCGGAGATTGTGCAGTCGGTGAAAAAGGTCACCGATATCGTGGCGGAAATTTCTCAAGCTTCTAACGAGCAGCACATCGGCATCAAAGAGATTAGCGTGGCAGTAGAACAAATGGATCGGGTTACCCAGCAGAACGCTGCGCTGGTTGAAGAATCCGCCACGGCAGCCCATGCGATGACGGAACAGGGGGAGCAACTGCGCGATGCGGTTCGTTTCTTCAAAGTCAATCAGGACCACATGCTGAGAATTCATTAATTCCCCTCTGCCCCGCTGGCTACCCGGCGGGGCACATAGGCTTTCAGCGCCTGCCTTTTCACACGTCGCACCGAAGAACAACGCAATATCATTATTCGTCGTCCCTTAGTCGGTCTCATGAACCAACGTTGACGTTTGATTGAGGCAACCAGAACTGTCACCCGCCGTGTGTGCCCAAAAAAATCGGATAATAAAGGCATATTACATACCAAAACCATCGTTTGATTCCGCACACAATCAGGCAGGATAGAGAGGCATCACATTTGCCACGATCATTTGATATTTCACACTACGGACAATAGAAAATCGGTAAAAGGAGTTAAATGATGATACCTGCACGACTAAGGAAAGCCTTATTACTCACTCTGGCTTTGGCCTCCGCGGCCACTTTCAACGTAATGAGCGCCATAGCAAGCTCAGCTTCAGCAGCGAGTGTAGAGGCGACAGGCCTCGTTGATAGCATTACCTTTGGTGATACGGCGTCGGAAAGCGGTCACGGCCTCAATGGAGAAAACAGCCAAACCTTCTCAGGTGCATTGGGCGAATCAGCCCGTAAATTACTCCCTTTTCAGCAAACGAGTATTTATGGCGGCAGTCTGACATTTACCATGCAGGTCGATCCACTGCGTCGCAATTATGTTTCTGTCAAACTGTGGGGGGAAGACGACGGCAATATAAACACGGGCCGTCTCTACCTTTATATGATCAAAGACGGTGTCGAATATCAAATAGGCTATCGCCATGAAGGCGACTATGCCCCGCTCAGCGTCGCTCACTGGCATAAGCCGCTACCGGGGCGTTTTTTCTACTCTACGACGCTACTGCCTTATGCTATGACCAGAGGCAGCACGTCCGTCACGCTGAAAATCGTCTCCACTGGACGGCTTTATCCCTTCGGTTCCGGCGGGCCTGAATCTACCAGTCCTTATCAGTATGCGATGAACCAGCCAAGCCGAGGTATTTATCGCGCCTACACGCATGTCGACCCCTTTCTTAACGTCGCGGGAGAAAAACAGGGCAGTGAGCCAACCGTAACGACACGCCCTTCACCAGGCGATGACATTCTCGGCACAAACGGTCAGTTTCGTACTGCGGTGAATAACCGGATTAAGGCGCTTCTCAATAAATCAGCCACTACCGATGCACTATCTGGGGGAGATTTACGCTATCTGGCGCGCGCCTGGTCCGTTCCCGAGTTGTCTGGCTACAAGGATGTGGCTATCGTAGACAAAGTCACTGCAACACTCGATGCCTACGCTACGGCGTATTATGCCGATCCCAGCCTGGCGACAAAAAGCTGGGGCGGCCATTACGGCGATGTAGGGCAGGCGATCTATTACCTTAAAGATGCCTTCACATCTGCGCAGCTTAATGCCTCCGTCAACTACGGCAGCGTGGGTAATAAATCGCGCCGTCTCGCCTGGGCTGACATGCTGTTCGCCAGCCGTGAGTTTGGTCGCCAAAAAGACCGCAGAACCTTGACGAACCAATCACTGATCGCTAGCACCAATATTTATTTCGCGAATAAAGGGATGCTGACATTAGGCGATTCACGTGCCTTTACAGAGAACATTGCACAGCGTTATATCAAAGAAGCCGCAGGCATGTTGCCTTGGATGGGGAATGATCTTAACGGACCGGAAGAAGGCGGACAAAAACCGTATGGCAGTCATTATTATCAGGTAACCAACAAAGGCCAGACACGCGAATGGGGCTATCTCGGAGCGGGCTATGGTGAAGTTCAATCGTACCTTGCAGAGTATTATCGAGTGACAGGTAACGAAGATTTTCGCAAGCAGATGATCAAAATGGCCAACGCTCGTGCGCCTTTCCGTCGCCCAGCGATTGAAATGAGTAACGGTGCCAATTACCGTGCGATGGAAGCCATCGGCCTGCTAGCTTGGCGTGGCGCACACGAGAGTGACGGTAATTTCGCGGGCTATCTCGCTTACGTTGATACACTCAACACCAATGAACGCGCTAAAGCGTTGCGCGTCGCTGCCGCCAGCAAAGATGCAACTCTGATTGGTTATGCTAAACAGATGCTGGAAGACAATCAATTCTTTACCAATCTGAACGGTGCAGATTCTGCTTTTGAAGCGCTGGATGTTTTTGCCGATTATCAGACGATCAAAACCGCAAGCGACAGCGGTACACGTCTGCCAATGAGCGAAGGACAGCCGGATTTCGCCTGGGCGGACGAAGAGAACGCCATCGTAGCCGTCAAAAAAGGTAATGAGCGACTGTGGCTGACGACATATTGGCAAGCCAAAGCAGGAACCGGCATCAATGGATTGGCGCGTTTCCACTTCAGTACATCGGGTTATGATCAATATGGTGTACTGGAAACCACCCCTATTTTTCGTTCAGCGATAAGCTATACGCGTCCTAACCGCATCGATATGCCGGAGAAAACACCCTATACGCCCCCCAATCCGCCGACTAACGCCTATGCTGGGGAAATCCTGCCACTTGGCATGAAACCTGAAGAGGCATCTAATGATGAACCTTTCCGAGGCAAGGCCGATTTCTATGCCGCACGTTTCGGCCACTATCTCATTGGTATTAATGCCAGCGCCGACAACCGCTACGCCCTGAAAACACCAGTCGGCTTTAAGGGTGCGGAAGATCTGGTATCACAGCGAACGCTGTCCGGTAACGTGACCGTCGATCCACGCTCTACCGTTGTGCTCTACTTGAATGATACCCGTGATGCCAAGGCCGTACCCAGCACGCCACTGCATCTGGGGTCACAGAATACCAACGGTGTAAATGCATTATTTTGGACACCATCATCAGGCAGCCAGAACTATAAAGTGATGCGATCCACCAGCGAAAACGGGACGTACCAAGCCATCGCCACTGTCACGGACAACAGCTATAGCGACCGCTCTGGCGGAGCAACTGGTCGTTACTATTACCGGATCGTAGCCACCAACAGCAATGGGGAAAGTATCCCTTCAATGGTTACCCACCCCTGATAACACCGCTATCCACCTGCACGTAGCCCTAATCCATTGGGGCTACGCCACATGAGCCTTTCGTTTATCCGTTACCCCACTCGTATTCAAACTTCAACAACACCTTTCCATCACCACGCACCGCACCTGTAACGCAAATGCCTACATTTGGTTATTAAAAAGTGAAATCAAAAGATAATTTAGGACCTGACAGTGAAATCGTCTTATGAAATAAGCGCAATCAGTGCAGATATCGCTTTTTATAGGCTATATCTTATAAAGGCTAAATCATTGCTTCATATCGCCGAAACTAAATTAACCCTGTTAACTTTTGCAAACTGCGCATGTCAGGAAAGGACGACTTGCTGGTTATGGAGCACACCTATGAAATTCCTTCATCACATCTCGATCCGTAGTAAATTCATTCTTGCCCTTATTCCAACCATCTTGGCTCTACTGTGGTTCAGTTTTTCTGGCGTGATGGAACGCCGCGATGCGGAAAATGAAATGGTCAGGATGGCAAAACTGATTACGCTGGCGCGCGATGCGGGGGAATTTGTCCACCAATTACAGCGTGAACGAGGTTTGAGTGCAGGCTATTTTGGTAGTCAAGGGAAAAAATTTGGTTCAGAGCTCACCACACAACGTCAGGACACCGATCGGGCACAACAGCAATTTCAACAAACGGCCACGAATCTCAGCAATAGCGAACTCGGTAACGATGTAAGTGGAGAAGTTGGTAAAATTGCGCAAAAAGTGCAGCAGCTTGGCGAGTTTCGTCGCAATATCGACAGCATGTCGATCTCTGTCACTCAAGCGCTCGGCTACTATTCCGAATCCATCGGCTATTTGCTAAACATTGTCGGTGATATGACCCATCTAGTCAGCGACGGCGGCATTGTTCAGCGACTGGCAGCCTATTACAACCTGCTGAATGTTAAAGAGCAGGCGGGGCTCGAACGCGCCGTGCTTTCTAACACCTTTTCCGCTAACAACTTTGCCGCCGGTATGCTCGAGCGGCTGAACCAGATGGTCGGCCGAGGAGATGCCTATACCACGGCCTACTACATGTTCGCGAATGCCGACCTACGTAGGGCTTTTGAGCAAGCACTCAGCAATCCATCCGCACAAAACGCGCTTCAGATGCGCAATAAGGCCATCGCTTCTCCTAGCGGTAACTTTGGCATTGATGCCAGCCAGTGGTTTAACCAGCAAACGGCGAAAATCGATGAGTTGAAAAAAGTTGAACAGCTCGTCGCCAACGATCTGGCAACACAGGTGAATACCTTAGCCGCCGAGGCCCGTCAGTCCTGGATTAGCTATCTGGCTGGCGCACTCATTTCTCTGCTCATGGCGCTCGGTCTTGCTTCCATGGTTATGCGCAGCATCAACGAACAACTGCAGCAAACCCTGACTACCATTCGCGAAATGGGCGGAGATCTTACACGCCGCCTGCACGTACTGGGCACCGACGAACTTTCACAACTGAATCAGGCATATAACGCCTCGTTGGAAAATATCGCTGATATGGTAGTGAGTATTAAACACAGCTCTCAGACTATCGGACGTGCCAGTAGCGAGATCGCTAACGGCAATCAGGATCTGGCGCAGCGTACCGAAGAACAGTCCGCTTCGCTGGTGCAAACCGCCAGCAGCATGGAAGAGATTACCGTCACGGTAAAACAAACCGCTGACTTTGCCGGACAGGCGCGTCAGTTGACGACAGAAGTAGACGATCAGGCGCAACGCGTCGGCGCTATTACCGAATCTGCCAGCAGCGCGATGGAAAAAATTCAGGACGCCAGCCAGCGCGTAAACGCGGTGGTGACAGCTATTGATGCCATTGCTTTTCAGACCAACCTGCTGGCGCTGAACGCAGCGGTTGAAGCCGCGCGCGCGGGCCAACATGGTCGTGGGTTCTCAGTCGTTGCGGCGGAAGTTCGTCAGTTATCACAACGTAGTGCTGATGAAGCGGGTAAAATCCGCGCGCTCATCGCCGACAGTATTGCCAGCGTCAGCGAAGGCACGAAGCTGGTGAACCAATCGAACAGTGGGATTAGCGATATCGTCTCTGGCACGCGTAAAGTTCGCGATCTGGTGAATGAAATCGCGGTCGCCGCCGATGAACAGTCACTGGGTATCGCGCAAATTAACGAAGCACTCAGCCAACTGGAGATGGTCACGCAGCAGAATGCGACACTGGTTTCTCAGGCCTCCGTTGCAAGCCAAATGCTGGATGAGCAGGCGATTGAAATGGAATCGCTAGTCAGCCGTTTCAAGGTTGATGACAACCCACCACAGCAGACGTTACAACAAACGTTACAGCGACCTTTACCGCAAGCGCGGTTATCAAGGTAGGCCAACGAGAGCGAAATTCATGGCTATCACGGCGGTGAATGCCTCGCGCAGGTGAAACGCGCTGCTGGCCGCCAGCCACATTCGCCCGTGGAAAACAGAGGCAGAACATCGCCTCACCCCTAGCAACGGTCTTTGCTTGCCCAACCAGCATGGCAAAGCCTTTGATATGGGGACTCATCAGCTTCAATGATTCGCTGGAAATGCTGCTTTCTCCACGCATCAAAAAGCTGAAAAGCACCACCAGCGATGTTAACTTTGCCCAGTATGAAGGCAAACAAATCCATCTGCCAGACGCCTACCCACCCGATCTGGCACAGATGACGTACCATCGTGAGCATATTTTTTGGGGCAGGGTAGATAACAATGAAGGGGGAATGTTTTCGCCTTTCCCCCTCACCTCACTGCACATCCTGAATCATCTGCGCTTTCAATGCATCCATTCTCTTGCTCGCGTCCTCATTACTGACGAACTCACCTTCACCCGCATCATAACGAGAGAACGTTTCCTGAATCTAAACGTCAATCCATGCATCATCCGTATTGCGCTGATACTGGTGCTTGTCTTCTGCCATTTCCACTGCACGCCGCGGCAGTAAATCATGTAACACCATATCTCTTGCCCTCTTCTTTTCGCTACCCTACCTACGCCTTACGCCATCACCGTCCGATACAGCAGTGCATCCAGCATCGAATCATCAGCAGTCTTACTGTCCGGCAACATTGCTGCACTATCGGCATCACTCAGCATCTGCGTGATGAACGCGTGGATAACCTCGCGACGTGGGCCGTATTCCGCCTCACCCGACCGTTGCTTTATTTCCAGCAATTGATGGATTTCAGCCAACAAGCGCGGATCGTCTACCGTCCCTGCAAGCAACTGCGAAAAACGCATCGGCGGCATGCCTTTACCTGCTTCTATCCAGCGCACAGCCAGCAGCGGGCGTAGCACATAGAAATATTTTTTAAGGCGTACCGTCTCATCTTGCAGATAGCCGAGAAAGTTTTTACGCGCCATCGACAGATAGTGCCAGCGAGCCTTGGATGGCGAGAACCACGTCGGCACCGTCGCCCGCAGTGCGGATGTAGCATCCCGATCTTCTTGATAGACAACGGGTGAATCCAGCCATTCGATCAGCGTCGGGTTGGCCCGCTTGAGCAGGCCGAGTGCTTTGCGCCACTCCCAACCACAGACGTCCAGCTCATCGTCGATAGGCAGCTCTATTACGTCACGTTGTGCTTCGACACGTAGATACCACTCCGGCCGATGCACGTAGAGAAAGCGCACGTCGTAGTCGCTATCTGGTGAAGCAAATCCCCAGCCACGGCTCCCCGACTCACAGGCATACAGCACCTTCACCTGATAACGATCTTCCACATCCTGTAAGACTAATTTTATCCGCGTCCGCATGGCAGCATCGACGCGATAATCCTTTTCCATCATGATTTTATCCTTTCACACACACCACCTGACGCAGCGTATGTACAATTTCCACCAGCGATGACTGTGCCGCCATCACCTTATCGATATCTTTGTACGCCATCGGGATTTCATCGATAACGTCGCTGTCTTTTCTGCACTCGACGTGTGCCGTCGCGCGAATCTGGTCTTCCACGGTGAAGCGTTTTTTCGCCGCAGTACGGCTCATCGTTCTCCCCGCACCGTGGCTACAGGAACAGAAGCTCTCTTCGTTCCCCAATCCGCGCACGATGAAGCTCTTTGCGCCCATCGACCCCGGAATAATCCCCATTTGGCCTTTCTGCGCCGACACCGCCCCTTTACGGGTGATCAGCACCGATTCACCAAAGTGCGTTTCGCGCTGCACGTAGTTATGGTGGCAGTTCACGCCTTCCTGCTGGGTGGTAAACGGCTTCGTCACAATACGAGACAGCGCCGCCAACGTATGCGACATCATCACTTCACGGTTATGACGGGCAAAATCCTGTGCCCACTCCACCGCTTCGATGTAATCGTCAAAGTGCAGGCTTCCTTCCTCGAAATACGCCAGATTACGGTCCGGCAGGTTCGCAATGTGCTGCTGCATATCGTCCTGTGCCAGCTTGATGAACAGCGACCCAATCGCATTCCCTACGCCACGCGACCCGCTGTGCAACATCACCCAGACGCGATCCACTTCATCCAGACAGATTTCAATAAAGTGGTTACCCGTTCCTAACGTTCCTAAATGCTGATAGTTGTTGGTTTTCAGCAACTGCGGATATTTATCCGTCAAACGTTTAAAACGCGGTTCCAGCAGCGACCAGTGCGCATCCACCGTCTGCGGCGGGTTCTGCCAGGAACCGACATCACGTTTGGAACGCGTCACGCTACGTCCGTGCGGCACCGCCTGTTCAATCGCGCTACGTAGCCCCATCAGGTTATCCGGCAGGTCGCTGGCAACCAGTGACGTACGCACCGCAATCATCCCGCAGCCGATATCCACACCGACCGCCGCCGGGATAATCGCGCCACGCGTGGGGATTACGCTACCAATCGTCGATCCTTTTCCCAGATGCACATCCGGCATCACCGCCAGATGTTTAAAAATGAACGGCATTTTGGCCGTGTTCAGCAGTTGGTCGCGAGCTTCCGGTTCCACAGGCACGCCCTGCGTCCACATTTTTACTGGCGCGCTATTCACTGGCGACATCATGTCGTAATCCTGCGTTTTCATCTCTTCCATTTTCATTCTCTTTGTTTGTCGTTGTTCACTATAGATATTGCCAAAGGCGTGCCAGATTTATTAAAAACACAAAACAAAAATATAATGCATTGATAATAAAAGAATAAAAAATCACATAGAAAGTGGCAACGAAGAAAAATAAACAGTAAATTTATCCTATAGGATAATAATTTATAACAAGGTATAGCATGAAGCGTCGCATCGTCATTGGTGTGCTGGGCACCACGCTGGACAAACGAGGGAAACGGGAGAATCGCTGGACAAAATGGCGGCCAACTATCGGCTTATGCCAGCAGCCAGATTTCCCCGTCGATCGTCTGGAACTGCTGCACCAGGCACGCAACGAGGGGATGGCACAGCAGGTGGCGGAGGATATCGCCGTGGTGTCACCCGCGACTCAGGTTACGCTTCAGGCCGTTGAGTTGCGCGACCCGTGGAATCTGGAAGAGGTCTACAGCGCCTTTCTGGACTTTGCGAGCCGCTACCCGTTCGATACCGAGAACGAGGAGTATTTCGTTCACATCACCACCGGCACCCACGTCGTGCAGATTTGCTGGTTCCTGCTGACCGAAGCCCGCTATCTGCCCGCCAAGCTGCTGCAAACCGCACCGGGGGAGAAAGCGGATCGTCCGGCACCGCAGGGCATCTACTCCGTTATCGATCTGGATCTCAGTCGCTACGCAACCCTCACCAGCCGCTTCCAGCATGAGCAAGCGCGCTCCGTCTCGTTCCTGAAATCCGGTATCGAGACACGTAACACGACATTCAACACACTGATCGACCAGATTGAACGTGTCGCGCTACGCTCAACGGCACCGATGCTCCTGACCGGCCCGACTGGTGCGGGGAAATCCTTTCTGGCACAGCGTATTTACCAGCTACGTCAGTCACGCCATCTGGTTAGCGGGCGGTTTGTTGCAGTTAACTGCGCCACGCTGCGCGGCGACAATGCGATGTCGACATTATTCGGCCACGTAAAGGGCGCATTTACCGGTGCGTTACAGGCAAGAACCGGGCTGTTACGTGAAGCAGACGGCGGCATGCTGTTTTTGGATGAAATCGCCGAACTGGGGCTGGATGAACAGGCCATGCTGCTTAAAGCTATTGAAGAAAAACGCTTTTTACCGTTTGGTTCGGATAAAGAAGTCAGCAGCGATTTCCAACTGATTGCTGGCACGCACCGCAACCTGCGCGAGTGGATCGCTCAGGGCAAATTCCGTGAAGATCTCTACGCCCGTATCAACATGTGGACGTTTCCTCTGCCGGGGCTGGCGGAGCGTCGGGAAGATATCGAACCGAACATTGACTACGAACTCCACCGCTTCACACGCGATCACCAAACGCAGATCCGCTTCGATAAAGACGCGCGACAGCGCTACCTCGCCTTCGCCTGCTCACCACAGGCCGCGTGGCGCGGCAACTTCCGCGAGCTGGGTTCGTCCATCGCCCGTATGGCGACGCTGGCAGAGCAAGGACGCATCACCGCCGCACTGGTAGAAGAGGAAATTGAGCGCCTGCGAGCCAACTGGCAAAGCGATGCCCCTACAACCGCGCTACCGCCAGAACTCGCCAACATCGACCTCTTCGAACAGCGCCAACTTGAAACCGTACTCGACGTCTGCCGTACCGCCAATTCGCTCTCCGAAGCTGGCCGCCGCCTGTTCGCCGTCTCACGCCAGCAAAAACAAAAGCCCAACGACGCCGACCGGCTGCGTAAATATCTGGCACGTTTTGGGCTGAACTGGGAGGCGTTGAGGCGGGTATAAATTCATCATAAATTTATACCTTACGTGTAGGCTACGATATCACTACTCTGTTATTCTCAGGGCAACAGTAAGATGAAAATTACTTGCTATCGTCACATAGCAGAAGTCTACCGCTTATAGCCATATTCAACATAAGCGATTGTTTTAATTAAGGCAGATGATATGAAAACCACAATGTCTCAGAAGTCGGCCCGTGAAGGCCTTGGCAACCCTGAACTGTTCCAAGGGGGCGTTTATGTAACGAAAAATGGTTCCGCAGAACTCTTTGTGCAAACAGCGGCAGAACGGGAAGCAGAACTGCTTGAAAGAGAAAGAGAAAGGCAATCTAACGCACTCTTGAAACTGGTGATGACGGCCAAAAAAGAAATTAAAAACGGTCAGGGAATGTCCGCCGAGGAAGCCCTACAAAAATTACGTGAAGCGCGAACGTAAATAAGGAGCCAATTTGGCCAGTTCGTACACCATTAAAGTCGCCCCTGCGGCTGTCTGGTCTTTGCAGGATGCTGAGTCTTATAAATCTCACTATATTGGTATTAAACAAGCCGCTACATGGTCTGAATCCCTATTCTTATCATCCATACAGGCCATTTCTCAAGATCCTGCCCGCTACAGGCATAATGCAATATTATCCGATAAGGGAATCGCGCTCCGTGAGCGTCTCTCAGTAGAAGATGACTTTCGCTGTTTATATGATGTTGATGAAGAGCATGGCGTCATAGAGATCCTGCTTTTTGTCAGCATGAAACAGGACCTTGAGAAAATGCTCTATCGCTATCATGTGTTGAGCTGACTAATTCCGAATCAGTAAACAGGACACTTCCGTTCAGTAAGCTTAATACTCTTCCACTAAGGCTTATTTTACCAGCGTCTACAAGAAGCCTCATTTTAGGGGAAACACAGGGGGAGGTTCCCGCAGGGAGGCCTCACCCCTGTGGTCGCCCCGTGTATCTCGATATGCCAGCAGCGGGCTTTCTGCCCATTTCTGCGAACACCATTCCAAAACACGCTGTAACGCTACTGTAAATCCATCCACCCTATTCCACGTTTTCCGTCGTTGGAATACAGTCTCTGTGCTGCGGCAACATCCGCAGTCGGGCTTGGAACCCCGACTATCTAGAACTGAAAACGCTTTGTTTTTTCAGGGGCTACGTGCACACTCTAATCCGTGGCTCAGGCAGGGCAACCGCAAGGTTGGCCGGTCGCTAGATCCGGTGTTCCAACCCTGTCTGGGTCACACCTTTAGTTTGGAACCTGAAGGCGTGATGAAATAATTATCTAGCTATGGAAGATTTAATCATGACGGACACTCACGCCACACCCGCTGACAGCACCATTACCCTTTTCCGCGACCTGATCGCCAGCCTGCCTTTCGCGCAGTTAGATGACGTTCAGCTCTGCGACCTCGGCGCAATTGCCGCCGAATCGGTTGAAGGCCTGTGCCACGGCCTACACTACCTCGGCGACACGCTGCAAAATGACGTTGAACTGCCGCAAGAAAGCCTCAGTCAACTCGGCGCCTGTCTCAACGCCACGGCGCACCTGATTCCGGCGCTGCTAGAAATGTGTGAACAGGCTGAACGCCACGTGCGCATAGCCACATCAGTGGGTGATTCATTACTCACTACACAGTAAAACAATACGTTATAACTAACAGGTGGATGATTCCCCTCACCCTCTACTTCTCAACTGTCGTTTATCCACAAATACAGGGGTTCATCGCAGATTTTTCCGTTATCCGGCGTAAAAAATTATGCAGCGGTGGGCATGAGCACCGAGTGAGCGGCATGGATGCCGCGAAAGCCTGTGCCGCGTAGGGAACGCGTCACTGGCGGCTCGACTAGTGCTCATGAACACCGATGGCACCGCGTAGCGGCATAATTTCCGCCAAAAGCCTGGGGTCTCGGGGCGAGCGGCGTTTGAGCCGTCCCGAGTCGGGCGCGTGCTACGAGATAGCATAAAAATATCGGTGTTATGGCGCACGAAACCATCCCTCAGTTTGCATAAAAAATATAACTAAGAGGCAGCCCCTGAAGACGGGGAGGAAATAGCATCAGCAAAGCAGAATCACTCTGACAGGCAGTGCTCAAGCACTCTTAACGCTTCACCTTCAGATCCGCTAAAGCTAGAAATAAGAAAAAATTAATCAGTGATGCAACCTGTATTTTTTCTGAAGTTAGCCGACTATTCTGACATCAGTTAGCGAGGTCGTAGTCAGCGAGATGAGATAGACTAACGCTTCATATTTCGACGACATCCACCTTGCAGCGTAGGCAAACTCACATGGTTAAACGCACAGTGTCCGCCAATAAATCGATCGATATGTACGCCGTCTATGTCTTTGTGACGATGGCGGAAGCAGGAAGCATGACGGCAGCAGCCGCGCGGCTAGGCCTGACGCCCTCTGCCATTTCGCAGACGATCCGCTTATTGGAAGAAGATTTCGGCGTCAAATTGGTTAACCGGGCTCGTCGCCCCTTTGTCCTGACGCCCTACGGCATTGCGTTGAAAAACCGAGGAGAAATCCTGACGGAGGAGATTGCGAACCTCAAGGCACAGGTGCTGGAAGCAGGAAAAGGGATTAAACCCGACTTGCGTATCGGCCTGGTAGATTCATTCGCGATCACTTGCGGTTCAGTGTTTACCAAGAGTTTGATGAAGAGTTCGTCGCAGTTGTTGATTCGTACCGGACTCAGTCCGCAGCAGGGTGAAGCGCTAATGCGCCGCGAGCTGGATATGATCGTCACCAGCGACCCATTGATCGACAGCGATAGTGTGGTGCGTCATCAGCTGTTTTCCGAAGGCTATTTCATTATCACGCCGCCGGATTACCGCAAACGCATCAAAACCGTCGAGGACATCCGCGAGCTTTCCGCCGCACTGCCGCTGGTGCGCTTTAACCGGAACTCGCAGATTGGGATGCAGATTGAGCGTTATCTACGCCGCATCGATGTCCGCGTACCGAACATGCTCGAATTTGATAACGCGGATACCTTAACGTCGATGGTAGCGGCAGGCATCGGGTGGGCGGTAACGACCCCGCTGAGTTTCCTGCAATCCGTTGCGCACTCCCGCGAAGTGCTAACGCATATGCCGGAACAACTGAATATCAAGCGCTCGCTGTATATTGTCGGGCACCGTGATGAATACAGCGCGTTCTTTGAAGAAGCGTGTGATGTCACACATGACATTATCAAAACCGTATTTATTCCGAAATTGAAAACGCTGAACCGTGGAATAGAAAAGCTGGTTGAGATCAACCCGGATAATATGGAATAACAGTTAGGTATAACTATTCACGATTGGGAGACAAAACATAAATGGAGGAATATATCCACCACTAGCTATTTAACGATGCTAATTCAATGTTCGTCTCCCTGAGAACGCTTTTTAGTCATGATTTTATACAAATCGTGATGGGTTCGTGCTACCTGAAAACCAAAAAGCAGGAAAGACAAACCCTAAAAAATCATAGTCTTAATATTGAAAACGATGCTATGTACATCGAACAAGAAAAAAGGAAGAAGATCCATGTCAACGAATATCCGTATTGAAGAAGACCTGTTAGGTACCCGTGAAGTCCCTGCTGATGCCTATTATGGTATCCATACGCTGCGTGCGATTGAGAACTTTTATATCAGCAATAGCACCATCAGCGATATTCCAGAATTTGTCCGCGCTATGGTGATGGTAAAAAAAGCCGCCGCGCTGGCGAATAAAGAACTGCAGACCATCCCACGTAAAATCGCCGACACGATTCTGCAAGCCTGTGATGAAGTGTTGAATAACGGTAAATGTCTGGATCAGTTCCCTGTCGATGTCTATCAGGGCGGCGCGGGCACGTCAGTCAACATGAACACCAACGAAGTGCTAGCGAATATCGGTCTGGAACTGATGGGTCACCAGAAAGGTGAATATCAATACCTGAACCCGAACGACCACCTGAACAAATGCCAGTCCACCAACGATGCTTACCCAACTGGCTTCCGCATCGCGGTATACACCTCCATCCTGAAACTGGTTGAAGCGATTACCCAACTGAGCGATGGCTTTGAGCGCAAAGCAAAAGAGTTCGAAAACATCCTGAAAATGGGCCGTACCCAGTTGCAGGACGCGGTGCCAATGACCCTTGGTCAGGAATTCCACGCGTTCAACGTACTGCTGAAAGAAGAAAACCGTAACCTGCTGCGCACCGCCGAGCTGCTGCTGGAAGTGAACCTAGGCGCGACCGCCATCGGTACACGTCTGAACACGCCGGATGAGTACCAGAAACTGGCCGTTCAACATCTGGCAAAAGTCAGCGGCCTGCCTTGCGTACCGGCTGAAGACCTGATCGAAGCAACGTCCGACTGCGGCGCTTATGTGATGATGCACAGTGCCCTGAAACGCGTGGCGGTAAAACTGTCGAAGATCTGTAACGACCTGCGCCTGCTGTCTTCCGGCCCGCGCACTGGCCTGAACGAAATCAACCTGCCAGAATTGCAGGCCGGCTCGTCCATCATGCCAGCCAAAGTTAACCCAGTTGTCCCAGAGGTCGTCAACCAGGTGTGCTTCAAAGTCATCGGCAACGATACCTGCGTCACCATGGCGGCAGAAGCCGGTCAGCTACAGCTGAACGTGATGGAACCGGTTATCGGACAAGCGATGTTCGAATCCATCCAGATTCTGTCCAGCGCCTGCTACAACCTGCTGGAAAAATGCGTTGACGGCATCACCGCGAACAAAGATGTGTGTGAAGCTTACGTCTTCAACTCTATCGGTATCGTGACCTACCTGAACCCGTTCATTGGTCACCACAACGGTGATATCGTCGGGAAAATCTGTGCCGAAACCGGTAAGAGCGTACGCGAAGTGGTGCTGGAACGTGGTCTGCTGACCGAAGAACAGCTGGACGACATTTTCTCCATCCAGAACCTGATGCACCCAGCCTACAAAGCCAAACGCTACACCGACGAAAACGAAGCCGTTTAATTTTCGTTTCCGTCATTATTGTTGCTAGTTGTCACACAGGCCCGAGGGAAACGTCGGGCCTTTTCTTAATCCAATAAATCACTCATTGCTAGCAATAGAAGGCCCTTCATACGATAGGACGCGGCCTCAAACCACAACATGCAAGAATGCTCTCGGAGGCCGCAACTGAGAAGCCTGTTATTCGTCGAAGAACCAATATCCTTGATTAATCAACCCAGTTAATTCAGCCACAAATGCCGGATTTTTCAGCGCCGCACCCAGCTCTTTTTTACCGAGAACCGTGTAACGACACAGTGCATCCGCCGCTTTCGGATCGACCGTGTCCAGCCGTTCACTGTTGATGAAGTAGCTACCGCCGACTTCAAGAACGCGCAGCCCACTCAGACGCGTCAACACACCACCGTCCATCAGCGCCCCCACAATTTCGTCCTGCTCGTAAGGCGGCTCTGCCGGAGCGATATCCAGCTCGTGGCGCGGCGTCGTCACAAAGCGACCGAACCACTGCTTCAGCGCTTCCGGCTGATTAATCACCTCGATCATCATCTCGCGCAGGCGATCAAACTCATACTCTTCAACTCGTCCTGGGTGCTCGCGACAGGTCAAATCTGGGTCGCTATAGTGCTCACCGCCGAGATCGTTCTCCAGCACGTAGTCAGCAAAGCTGCTGATTAAGTCTCTGCCGTTTGGCCCACGGAACCCCACGGAATAGTTGAGTGCGGTTTCGTGAGTAAAGCCGTCGTGTGGGAAACCTGGCGGAATATAGAGGATGTCACCCGGTTCAAGATCTTCATCAATGATCGGCGGGAAAGGATCGACATGCAGCAACGCTGGGTGCGGGCAGAACTGGCGCATCGGCAGCTTGTCCCCCACGCGCCAGCGGCGGCTACCCATTCCCTGAATGATGAAGACATCGTACTGATCGATATGCGGGCCAACGCCGCCGCCCGGTACGGAAAAAGAGATCATCAGATCGTCCAAACGCCAATCCGGTAACACGCGGAACGGACGCACGAGTTCCGCAGACGGCGCATGCCAGTGATTCACCGCCTGAGCTAGCAGCGACCAGCCGGTTTCACCCAGATTATCAAAATGCTCAAACGGCCCATTGCTGGCCTGCCACTGACCATTTTTATGGCTGACCAGACGACTATCGACCTCCGCCTCCATCGCCAGACCCGCCAGCTCGTCCGGCGTAATGGGATCGACAAAATTAGGGAAAGCATTCTTCAATACAACAGGTTGTTTTTGCCAGTATTTCTCTAAGAATTCTGGCCAGTTAAGATTAAGTTGGTAAGCCATGCGTCCACACCAATGAGAAGAGAAACGGGCCTGATTATAAAGAAGGCCACACCTTATCTACTTTGTCATGGGTCAATGGGCGGATAACTATCATACGGCCTGCATATTTTTCTTTATTAGATAGTGCCTTAGCATGCCTTCCTCAGGGAAATCGGGTAAAGACATTTGCCGTTGATAGCCTTGCTTTTCATAGAAGGGAAGTGCCTGAAAACTAAACGTATCCACAAGCGCATGACGGCACCCAAGACGTATCGCCTCCTGTTCCGCTTCTTTCACCAAAGCGCTACCGAGTTTCAAGCCTCTGGATTCCTCACCAACCCACAAATAGTCAATACACAGCCATAATCCTTTACGGGTTGCGATCAGCCCGCCAAGCATGGTCCCAGCACTATTTCGGTGAAAAATCCCGATTTGCCCAAAGGAGGCAGGATTAATAAACCGATGGTTGTAGCTTCTCAGGCCTGCAAAAAGTTCCTCCCGATCGCTCTCGGTAATATCGTGCGTCACAATTAATTCCACTCGTCCTCCCTGCTCACGTTTATTAAAAAGTGAAGGGTAACAGATCACGCCGCTCTCGCAACGGAATAAGGTGGGGGAAGCCGTGATCCCTGAGCAAGTGGGGATGGCTTGCTAATGTTTTACTCTGCCGATACACGCTAAATATAACATTTGAGTTATTATAGCTTATGAGTTATATCCCCCATTAATAAGGGGATTGACATGTATGAATTGATTTTTCACCCCGAAGCTGCAAGCGAAATTTATGACCTCGAACCGGTCATGCAAGCAAAAGCGCTTAAAGGACTTGAAAAGCTTGAAGCTAAAGGGCCAGAGCTAAGATATCCAGACACGGACATCATTGAAGGTGGATTGTTTGAGCTACGGGTTGGTAGAAAAGACATCAGCAGAACGTTTTTTGCTTACGCAAAAGGCCGTAAGATCTATATTTTAAGGACATTCGTAAAGAAACCCCCTAAGACCCCGAAAGCTGAAATAGCGCTGGCAAAGTCAAGATGGGAGGAATTGAAAGATGGCAGTTAAAGGTATCAACTTCTCTGAAGTTAAAGCAAAATCGCTTTCTAATCCTGAAGTTAAAAAAGCGTATGAGGACGAAACTCAAGAAGAAGCGCTTCGCGCTGTTCTGATCGAAATGAAGTCCAAGTCAGGTCTGACAAGTACAGAGATCGCCGCTCGCATGGGTGTAAGCCAACCTGCGGTGAGCCGCCTTGAGAGAAATGTTTCCAGTGCGAGTATCTCAACCTTACAACGGTATGCCGCTGCTTGTGGGATGCAGCTTAAGCTGTCGCTGGGTTAAGATTAGCACGGTATTCATAAGCCAGATTTTGCACTGTCTTGTCGGCTAGTGTCGGTGCAACTGTTTCCGACTTGCTACTTCTATACGGTGGAAAACGATCTGGCAAAATGATACTTGGGTAGTATGAGTAACTGGGAAATCATCTACATAAGAACAATGAGCGCCAGCCCCTCCCAAAAAAGGGGCTGGCGCGGTGGATAGTATGTCCTCAAATTTTAAATTTCCCTTCCGCATTAATAATTGTATCCCACTGTTTAAATTCGTCACTACTAAGAACTACACAACCTTTTGCCATAGATTTAAAATTTTCAGTGAGGTTTTTATCTTGCTTTGGAGGAAAATGATCGAAACTTGAAATCAATGTTTTTCTTCTAAGATTCTCTACATACTCAGGGCAAATTAGATTTTTTCCATCAAGCGAGAACATATTAACAGCCTTAATGAAGAAATCACTTCTATCTTTTAAGTATTTCGTATCCCATATTGAATTAGGAAATAATTCTTTATAGTATTTATCAGATGTAACATGGTAATAATGAGTTCTTTTATCTAACACACCGATTGTACTTAATGTATTCGAGCTAATAAATAAAAAACCATTAGGCCAAAAGAAAAAAACCAAAAATAATGAAGCTAACACAGAAAAAATCGTCTCTTTTGCTACTTCAAAATTAAAAACCCCATTATTATTAAAATAAAAATTTCTTGAATAAAATATCATCGCTGGAAATAATGATAACAATGAGTAAAAAGATAGAAAAAAGAAAGCATAAACAAACCCATAAAAAGTATGTCCATCCATATTCATCAAGAGCAAAGAAATAGACAAACTTATTGATATTGAGGCTAAAAAGCATATAAACAAGGTGGCGATAATAGAGCCAGCTATTTTAATAAATTTTTTGAATCCGCTATCTCGATAGGCATGAGTATTTTTTACTTTAAACGGAAACACAGTAAAGATTGTAGAAACAATAAAAGATATGAGTAAAGAACGAAATGGTTCATCTATATACAAGAAAACTTTCTCTATGTATACATGCTTTTTAGAAAATTCAGAAAAACCATCCGATGATAATATTAAAATAGAAATCAACATAGATATTATCATTATCAAAGTAATATATGGCATCTTTTTTGTATTAGCAATATAACTTTCATTAACAAAAGATGAAAAAATAATTAGATTAAAACTTGGAAGTACAAATACAAATGACATTAATACAGAAATAAATATAAATGAGCCAAATATTGAAAGAAGTGTTGTTTTATTATCAATAGTACCAATCAATAGGTCAAGACGTGAAAAATGCCCTAAATATCCCCAAACAACAATTATGGAGAGTAGGATGCATATAGGTGAAATTTTCAGTGCATAAAGAAAAAATTTTTTAGCATTATTAAATAAATGGGTTAATTCACTCTCTTTGATTCCTTCCATATATCCCTCTGCCTAGAAAAAAATCCATTAATAATCAACAAAATGATTAAATCCTATAAGATAGAGTATTCAGTACATCATTTCTTAAACTCATACGGCACCACATACTCTTTCCGGTTCGCATCCAGATAATCCGCCCACCATTGCAGCATTAGCCTGCGCTCATCCAAATGTTCCGCTTTGTGGATATAGGCAGCACGAACACCGTTGCGTTCCTGATGACTCATCTGGCGCTCTACCGCATCCCGTGACCACTGGCCGGATTCCACCAGTGCGCTACAGGCCATGGTGCGGAAGCCGTGTCCGCACACTTCGGTAGTGGTGTCATAGCCCATGGTTCGTAATGCGTTGTTGACGGTGTTTTCACTCATCGGTTTAGTTGGCCGACGATCGCCGGGGAAGATCAGTTCATGAGCGCCGCTGATGGCCTTAATCTCTTCCAGCAGCGCTAAGGCCTGTCGGGATAACGGCACCAGATGTTCAGAGCGCATCTTTGCACCGCGCTGTGAGTGCTTCACGCCAGGAATGGCTTCACGTTCAGTCGGTATCGTCCACATAGCGCGTTTAAAATCGATTTCCGGCCAGCGGGCAAAACGTAGCTCGCTGGAGCGGATAAAAACGCACAGTGTGAGTTTTAACGCCAGTCTGGTTAACGCCCGCCCTTTGTGGCGTTCTATCCTTGCCAGAAAATCAGGCAGTTTATTCAGTTTCAGGGCTGGCCGATGGGTAGCTTTTGGTGCGGCTATCGCGCCGGAGAGTTCTTGCGCGGGGTTGCGTTCTATCAGATCGTTTTGCACCGCGTAGCGCATAATATCGGTGACGCGCTGGCGCAACCGTGACGCCAAATCAAGATGACCGTTCTGTTCGACGACTTTCAGCGGCTCCAGCAGGTCTTTAGTTTTCAGGTCAGCAATATGACGATGCCCGATAGCAGGCAGTAGATTTCGTTCCATATCGCGCCATACCCGTCCTGCATGCGTTTCTGACCACCGGTTTTGGCTAATGTTTCGGTGCCAGTCCTGCGCGACCTTGGCAAAAGTATTCAACGCCTCTTGCGCCTGCTCTTTTTCTTCTTCACGCTTTTCCGTTGGGTGGATACCCTCCAACAGCAGCAATCGTATCTCATCACGTTTCTCTCTGGCCTTCGCCAGCGAGATCAACGGATAGGCACCGAACGCAATCCGGCTTTCCTTACCTTCAAAGCGGTATTTGAGATACCAGCGCTTAGAGCCGTTAGGACTCACCAAAAGATACAGGCCGTGCGCGTCAGCGAGCTTATAGGCTTTTTCGCGAGGCTTGGCAGTACGGGCAACAACGTCGGTCAACGCCATAATTTGGGGGTCAACTCATAATCGAAGTGAATTGACCCTCATCTTGACCCCCAAATCATCTGGATGTCAATGGACGAAGAAAGACCACTGTGGATAAAACAGACAAAACAGCAGAGAGGGAAATGAAACTAAAATTGTTATTTTACATGTAGATATGGACGTTACTGGACGATTTTGGACATAAAAAAAGCCACCCTAAGGTGACTTAATTTTCATACTATGGTGCCGAAGGCCGGACTCGAACCGGCACACCTTGCGGCGGTTGATTTTGAATCAACTGCGTCTACCGATTTCGCCACTTCGGCACAGAAGTAGTATGCGGAAAACGGGTGCATTATACCGTTTGGCGGCCCATGTGCAACGTTAATCCACCTCGCATTCGGTTAAGTGATGAAAAAATCATCTTTAGCAACGTGTTATGACTTTTTTACCTTCACAATGGTGTGGTAATGAACGTTGCCGAAGGCAATTTGTCACGCACAATAAAAAAGCGCCGAGGCGAAATCCGCTCAGCGCTTTCTCTGGTTTAGTTGGTGCTATCGGCGTTTCAGCAGCAGCACCACGCTGATGAACAGAAACACCGAGCTCGGCAAGATAGCGCCTAAAATCGGCGGGATGCCATAAACCAAGCTGAGCGGGCGGAAAATCTCATTTAGCAGGTAGAAGAGGAAACCAAAGCTGATACCAATCACGATGCGAGACCCCGCCGACACACTGCGCAGCGGACCGAAGATGAAAGAGACCGCCATGAGCATCATCACCGCAACAGAAATCGGTGCAAAAATTTTGCTCCACATGTTCAGTTGGTAACGGTTCGACTCTTGTCCACTTTGCTTCAGGTACTTGGCGTAATCATGCAGCCCGCGGATCGACAGCGCATCAGGCTCCAGCGCCACCACACCCAGTTTATCGGGCGTCAGATTGGTTTTCCATTCACCGCTAAGCGTCTGGCTCCCACCAATCTGTTTGCCGTCGCTCAAATCAGATTCATCAACCTGCGACAGCCTCCAGACATTCCTGTCATCTTCAAACTCAGCGGAGGCCGCATAGCGCACAGATAGCAGTTTGTTGTTATCGTCGAAGTGGTAGATGTTAACGCCAGATAGCTCTTTATCGCCCGCAACCCGTTCGATATAGATAAAGTCATTGCCGTCTTTTGCCCACAGCCCGCCCTGCGTAGAGATCATCGACCCACCAGAGATCATCTGAGAACGGTAGTTACGCGCCATCTGTTCACCCTGCGGGGAAACCCATTCGCCAATCGCCATCGTCAATAGCACCAGCGGGATCGCGGTTTTCATCACGGCAGTCGCAATTTGCAAGCGGGTAAAGCCGGAAGCCTGCATCACAACCAGCTCACTGCGGGTCGCGAGTTGGCCTAACCCGAGCAATGCGCCGAGCAGCGCCGCCATCGGGAAGAAGATCTCAATATCTTTGGGGACGCTGAGCAGCGTATACAGCCCGGCGCCCAGCGCCGAATACTCGCCCTGCCCGACTTTACGCAACTGGTCGACAAATTTGATGATGCCGGAGAGCGACACCAGCATGAACAGCGTCGTCATGATGGTGGTGAAAATCGTTTTGCCAATATAGCGGTCTAATACACCAAACATCAGGCCGCTCCTTGTGTTTTGAGAGTACGAGGCTTAAAGCGGGCACGCACTTTGCGCATCGGCACGGTATCCCACAGGTTAAGCATCAGCGCGATGCCGAAGTACATCAGGTTGGTCAGCCAGACCCATATCATCGGATCGATCTTTCCTTTACTGGCATTAGAACGCAGCGAACTTTGCAGCAGGAAGAAGATCAGGTACAGCAGCATCGCAGGCAGCATGCTCAGCACCCGGCCCTGACGTGGGTTCACCACACTCAGCGGCACCACCATCAGCGCCATGATTAGCACAGAAAGAATCAACGTCAGGCGCCAGTGGAACTCTGCGCGTGCATCGTGCGCATCCGAATGCCACAGGGTTTGCATATCCATTTGCTGCGCGTCGCTATTATTTAGCGTCACGCTCTGGTGACCGATCACGGCCTGATAGTTGGTGAAATCGGTGATACGAAAATCACGCAAAAGCGCCGTGCCTTCGTAACGCGAACCGTTATCCAGCGTCACGACCTGCGCACCCTCTTCGTTTTGTTTGATATGACCGCGATCGGCAACCACAACAGAAGGCCGCGCATTACCACTGGGGCGCAGTTGTGCCAGAAAGACGTGCTGAAACTCCGAACCTTTGACATTACCGACAAACAGCACTGCGTTGCCGCCTTGCGCAGACTGGAACTGCCCTTCGACCAGCGCTGCCATGCCGGGGTTCGCCTTCGCTTCCGCCAGCACTTCTTCCTGATGCCGCGACGACCACGGGCTAAGCCACATGACGTTAATGGTGGCGATGATGGCGGTGAACACCGCCAGAGCCAATGCGGCTTTCAGCAACACGCGCTTTCCCAGTCCACAGGCGTGCATAACGGTGATCTCGCTTTCCGCATAGAGGCGGCCAAACGTCATCAATACACCAAGAAACAGGCTTAATGGCAGGATAAGTTGCACCATCTCTGGCACACCCAATCCCAACAGGGAGATAACCAAATTTGTCGGGATTTCACCATCAACAGCGGCACCTAATATCCGCACTAATTTCTGACAAAAGAAAATCAGTAACAGAATGAAAAGGATGGCCAGTTGGCTCTTAAAGGTTTCCCGTACCAGATATCGAATGATGATCACGCTTAATTACGCCTGTGAAAACTTGTCTTTTTGCAGGAAAATCGATAGTTTCTTCGCTAACGCGCCATTTATACTCATTTTTGGCAGCCCTCTTAGCTAAAACGGTATTACAACACACTGCGTTTGAGCTGTTGTATCAGAACCTGCTTATTAGTCACTAAAACAGGTTCGCTACGTCGTTAAGATTAACACAGGTTATGTTAACGCAACGGCGGGAAAGTATTACGGAGTGTCACATTCTAGCCGTTGCCCCCGCCTTTGTCTTTAAGATTCAGGAGAGTACATGGAGTTCAGCGTAAAAAGCGGTAGCCCGGAAAAACAACGCAGTGCCTGCATTGTCGTCGGCGTGTTTGAACCGCGTCGTCTGTCCCCTATTGCCGAACAACTCGATAAAATCAGCGACGGCTATATCAGCGCGTTGCTTCGCCGTGGTGAATTAGAAGGCAAAGTGGGGCAATCACTGCTCTTGCACCATGTACCTAACATTCTTTCCGAACGCATCCTGCTGATTGGCTGCGGAAAAGAACGCGAGCTTGATGAACGCCAGTACAAACAGGTGATTCAGAAAACGATCAACGCCCTGAACGAAACCGGCTCGATGGAAGCGGTGTGCTTCCTGACCGAACTGCACGTGAAAGGCCGTAACACCTACTGGAAAGTGCGTCAGGCGGTCGAAACTGCCAAAGAGACGCTGTACACCTTCGATCAACTTAAGAGCAACAAGGTCGAGCTGCGCCGTCCGCTGCGCAAAATGGTGTTCAACGTGCCAACGCGCCGTGAACTGACCAGCGGTGAGCGTGCGATTCAGCACGGTCTGGCGATTGCTGCAGGCATCAAAGCCGCGAAAGATCTCGGCAACATGCCGCCAAATATCTGTAATGCCGCCTATCTGGCTTCGCAGGCGCGCCAACTGGCCGATACCTACAGCCAGAACATCATCACGCGCGTGATTGGCGAACAGCAGATGAAAGAGCTGGGCATGAATGCCTATCTGGCCGTGGGTCAGGGCTCGCAGAATGAATCACTGATGTCTGTGATCGAATATAAAGGCGATCCGAACCCGGAAACCCGCCCGATTGTGCTGGTAGGTAAAGGGCTGACGTTCGATTCCGGCGGCATCTCCATCAAGCCTGCCGACAGCATGGATGAAATGAAATACGACATGTGCGGCGCGGCCACAGTCTACGGCGTGATGCGCATGGCAGCCGAACTGGCGTTGCCGTTGAACATCATCGGCGTGCTGGCAGGTTGTGAAAACATGGTCGATGGGCGCGCTTACCGTCCGGGCGATGTGCTGACCACAATGTCCGGCCAAACGGTAGAAGTGCTGAACACCGATGCAGAGGGTCGTCTGGTTCTGTGTGATACGCTGACCTACGTTGAGCGCTATGAGCCGGATGTCGTCATTGACGTCGCGACGCTAACCGGCGCGTGCGTGATTGCGCTGGGGCACCACATCACCGGCTTGATGGCGAACCACAATCCGCTGGCGCATGAGTTGTTAAGCGCGTCCGAGCAGTCTGGCGACCGCGCATGGCGTCTGCCGCTGACCGACGAATTCCAGGAACAGCTGGAGTCCAATTTTGCCGATATGGCGAACATTGGCGGCCGTCCGGGCGGCGCGATTACCGCAGGCTGCTTCCTGTCGCGCTTTACGCGTAAATACAGTTGGGCGCATCTGGATATCGCAGGCACCGCTTGGCGCTCCGGTAAAGCCAAAGGGGCTACGGGTCGTCCGGTCGCGCTGTTATCACAGTTCCTGCTTAACCGCGCCGGACAGAACGACGTAGAATAAGGCTTTCGCGTCAACGGCGATGACCAAAGTCAGCGATTGCCTTATCCTTATAAGGTCATTGCCGTCTTATGGGCCGGACTTCCGGCCCTTATCACTTTCTGGCTCTTAGCAATCAATAGTGTAAACAATGAAAAACGCAACGTTCTATCTTCTCGAACACGACAGAAAAAGCGGTGAACTCAGCGCCCATGAGGCACTGGCCTGCGATCTGGCGGCAGAACGTTGGCGAGCAGGAAAGCGCGTGCTGATTGCCTGTGAAGACGAGCAGCAGGCCATCAGACTGGATGAGGCACTGTGGCAACGCGACCCTCATACGTTCGTGCCGCATAATCTGGCAGGCGAAGGGCCGCGTCACGGTGCACCAGTCGAGCTGGCCTGGCCGCAGCGGCGTGGTAATGCGCCACGGGATCTGCTGATTAGCCTATTGCCACAGTTCGCAGATTTTGCCACCGCTTTCCATGAAGTGATAGACTTTGTCCCTTACGAAGAATCCTTGAAACAGTTGGCGCGCGACCGCTATAAAACTTATCGCAGCGTCGGCTTCCAATTGACCACGGCTACGCCGCCAACTCACTGAATTTTGAGCATAATGGAAACGAAATATAACCCGCAAGATATCGAGCAGCCGCTCTACGAACACTGGGAAAAACAAGGCTACTTCAAGCCGCACGGCGACACGAGTAAAGAAAGCTTCAGCATCATGATCCCGCCGCCCAACGTCACCGGCAGCTTGCATATGGGTCACGCTTTCCAGCAAACCATCATGGATACGTTGATTCGCTATCAGCGTATGCAGGGCAAAAACACTCTGTGGCAGGCGGGGACTGACCACGCCGGTATCGCCACACAGATGGTCGTTGAGCGCAAAATCGCCGCAGAAGAAGGCAAAACCCGCCACGATTACGGCCGCGAAGCATTCATCGACAAAATCTGGCAGTGGAAAGGCGAATCCGGTGGCAACATTACCCGCCAAATGCGCCGTCTGGGCAACTCCGTTGACTGGGAGCGTGAGCGCTTCACCATGGATGAAGGCCTGTCCAACGCGGTGAAAGAAGTGTTCGTCCGCCTGTATAAAGAAGACCTGATTTACCGCGGCAAGCGTCTGGTGAATTGGGATCCAAAACTGCGCACTGCGATTTCCGATCTGGAAGTCGAAAACCGTGAAGTGAAAGGGTCGATGTGGCACCTGCGCTATCCGCTAGCCGATGGCGTGAAAACCGCCGAAGGGAAAGACTATCTGGTCGTCGCTACCACCCGTCCGGAAACCATGCTGGGTGATACCGGTATCGCCGTTAACCCGGAAGATCCACGTTATAAAGATCTGATCGGCAAAGAAGTGATCCTGCCGCTGATTGGCCGCCGTATTCCGATCGTCGGTGACGAACATGCCGATATGGAAAAAGGCACCGGCTGCGTGAAGATCACGCCAGCACACGACTTCAACGACTACGAAGTCGGTAAACGTCATCAGTTGCCGATGGTCAATATCCTGACGTTCGACGGCGATATCCGTCAGAGCGCTGAAGTGTTTGATACTAATGGCGAAGCCAGCACCGTTTACAGCAACGACATTCCAGAAGCTTTCCAGGGTCTGGAACGTTTTGCCGCACGTAAAGCACTCGTCGCCGCATTCGATGAACTCGGCCTGCTGGAAGAGATCAAAGCGCACGATCTGACCGTGCCTTACGGCGACCGTGGCGGCGTGGTGATTGAACCGATGCTGACCGACCAGTGGTACGTGCGCGCTGCCGTGCTGGCTAAACCCGCGGTAGAAGCGGTGGAAGACGGTCGCATTCAGTTCGTGCCAAAACAGTACGAAAACATGTACTTCAGCTGGATGCGCGACATTCAGGACTGGTGTATCTCTCGTCAGCTGTGGTGGGGTCACCGCATCCCGGCTTGGTACGACGCTAACGGCAATGTCTATGTTGGCCGTACCGAAGCGGAAGTTCGCAGTGAAAACAACCTCGCTGACGATATCGTTCTGAATCAGGACGAAGACGTACTGGATACCTGGTTCTCATCTGGCCTGTGGACGTTCTCTACGTTGGGCTGGCCGGAGCAAACACCGGATCTGAAAGCCTTCCACCCAAGCAGCGTGATGGTCAGCGGCTTCGACATCATCTTCTTCTGGATTGCCCGCATGATCATGCTGACTATGCATTTCATCAAAGATGAAGACGGCAAACCGCAGGTGCCATTCCACACCGTCTACATGACCGGCCTGATCCGTGATGAAGAAGGCCAGAAGATGTCCAAATCCAAAGGGAACGTCATCGACCCGCTGGATATGGTGGACGGTATTTCGCTGGAAGCACTGCTGGAAAAACGTACCGGCAACATGATGCAGCCTCAGTTGGCGGAAAAAATCCGCAAGCGCACCGAGAAGCAGTTCCCGAACGGCATCGAGCCTCACGGTACAGACGCCCTGCGCTTTACGCTGGCGGCGCTGGCTTCTACTGGCCGCGACATCAACTGGGATATGAAGCGTCTGGAAGGTTACCGCAACTTCTGTAACAAGCTGTGGAACGCCAGCCGTTTTGTGCTGATGAACACGGAAGATCAGGACTGTGGTTTTGGCGCAGGCGAGAAAGTGCTTTCGCTGGCTGATCGCTGGATTCTGGCAGAATTCAACCGTACGGTGAAAGCCTATCGCGAAGCGCTGGACGGCTATCGCTTTGATATTGCGGCCGGTATTCTGTACGAATTCACTTGGAACCAGTTCTGTGACTGGTATCTGGAGCTGACGAAGCCTGTGATGAATGGCGGTTCAGAAGCGGAACTGCGCGGTACGCGCCACACGCTGGTTACCGTACTGGAAGCGTTGCTGCGTCTGGCACACCCGATTATTCCATTCATTACCGAAACCATCTGGCTACGTGTTAAAGCGCTGAAAGGCATTAGCGCCGACACGATCATGCTGCAACCGTTCCCTGAGTTTGATGCCGCACAGGAAGATACGCTGGCGCTGAACGATCTGGAGTGGATTAAGCAGGCGATTATCGCCGTGCGTAACATTCGTGCGGAAATGAACATCGCGCCGGGCAAACCGCTGGAAGTGTTACTGCGTGACGCAACGGCAGAAGCCCAGCGTCGCGTGGAAGAGAACCGCAGCTTCATCCAAACGCTGGCGCGTCTGGAAAGCATTACGCTGCTGCCTGCGGGCGATAAAGGCCCAGTTTCTGTCACTAAACTCATTGATGGCGCAGAGCTGTTAATCCCGATGGCGGGTCTGATCGACAAAGCGGCAGAGTTGGACCGTCTGGCGAAAGAAGTGGCGAAAATCGAAGCCGAGATTGGCCGCATCGAAAGCAAGCTGTCCAACGAAGGCTTTGTGGCGCGCGCACCGGAAGCAGTTGTCGCCAAAGAGCGTGAAAAACTGGACGGCTACGCCGTAGCGAAAGCCAAACTACTGGAACAGCAAGCGGTCATCGCTGCGCTGTAACACTAACCGATTTCCAGCGGTAGTAGGGTCAGTACAAAAGCCTCGTTGCAAAACGGGGCTTTTTATTTTTGCTCGAATAAAAAGGCTTTCAATGACAATTCTATTCACTTCGCACGATGCAGTAATGGAGTAACACAATGAGCAACACGAAGCATGATGATGTCAGCAAATTTCTGAGCTACGTTTTACGGCACAAGCCCGAAGCCATTGGATTAACGTTGAACAGCGAAGGATGGGCAAATATTGCCGAGCTGATTAGCGGTGCGGAAAAAGGCGGTCGTCTTCTAACCAGAGAAGTGATTCAATCCGTCGTCGATAACAGTGACAAAAAGCGTTTTTCCATTTCAGCAGATGGGTTATCAATCCGCGCAGCACAGGGGCACTCGTCAGCACAGGTCGATATGCGTTACGAGCCTAAAGTCCCACCCGAATTTCTTTACCACGGTACCGCAACCCGATTTATCGATTCAATCAATCAGCAGGGTTTGCGTCCCGGTTCACGTCAGTATGTGCATTTGTCTGCCGATGAGGCAACAGCGGTAACCGTCGGCCAACGGCATGGCAAGCCCACAGTGCTGAAAATAAAGACGCTGGAAATGCATCAGCAGGGATTCATTTTTTATCAGGCGGATAACGGCGTCTGGCTGACGTTAACGGTTCCCGTGCCGTTTATCGATTCCACACCATTTATGGATTGATGAGTACGTGCGTGAGTCACCTGTCTTCGCTCTCCACATAACATTAGCGAAAACAGGTGATAAGGTCATTTAACGATTAGCGGGCATCGGCTAAGGCAATGTTCTGACGCAAGCCGGGCAGCACATTATCCATCGCCATGTTTTCTCTTGCGATCTGGAAACGGGAAACGGACTGTTGCAGGTTAACAACCTGCTCCTGAAGCGCATTCGCCGAGGTTGCCACTTCTGATACCAATGATGCGTTCTGCTGAGTCACACCATCCATCTGATTGATGGCGATATTGATCTGCGAAATACCGCGGCTCTGCTCACTGGAAGCTAGCGTGATCTCATCCATGATATCGACCACTTTTTTCACATCCATCAGCACTTCGTCCATGGTGTTACCGGCGACTTCAACCAGACCGGCCCCCTTTTCAATACGGCTGAGAGAATCATCGATCATGGTGCCGATCTCTTTCGCTGCTGTCGCACTGCGCGCAGCCAGCATCCGAACTTCAGAAGCCACCACGGCAAAGCCTTTACCGTATTGACCCGCACGCGCCGATTCCACCGCGGCATTCAGCGCAAGCAGGTTAGTCTGGAAGGCGATGCCGTCAATCACGCCAACAATGTCGGAGATCTTGGCAGAGCTCTGCTTGATGGAACGCATGGTATCCACGACTTCGGAGACAACATTCCCGCCGCGAGACGCAGAATTAGAGGCTTTCAGCGCCAGATCGTTGGCTTTACGCGTATTGTCTTCATTATTTTTCACCGTCGACATGATCTGCTCCATACTTGAAGCCGTTTCATCCAACGAGGCCGCCTGCTGCTCGGTACGGCTGGAGAGATCGATGTTGCCGGAGGCGATTTCCTCAACCCCGACGCTGATCGCATCGGTACCGTTACGCACTACACGTACCATGTTTTCCAGCCCATCGCGCATACGTTGAACCGCGGCAAACAGATGTGCGATTTCATTTTTTCCGCTGCTATCAATCTGCGCACGCAGGTCGCCTTCAGCAATGCGGTCAAAGACGGAAATAGCCTGGTTCAGCGGTTTCACGATCATATTGGTCATGACAGACCAGGCCAGCACCGCCAGCAGCAATGCGCAAGCGATCGCCGCATACAGGATGCCTTCCATCAGCTTCACACGCCCATTTGAATCCGCGTAGGCTTCATCAATGCTCTTCAGCTTAAAGGCCACCAGCGCTTTAGAGGATTTATCAAACGCGGCATACAGCACTGTCGATTTACCGGCACGCTGGCGATATTCATCCAGATTTCCTGCGTTAAGCGCCGCAAATGCCGGATCGATAAAGTCCTGCATCAGCGTATTGCGTTTCTCAGCCATATCCGCAGAAATCACTTTCTCTTCTTCGGACTGCGGATATTTCAGGTATTCCTGCCATTTTTCGCTAGCACCATCGACTTTGGTTCTGGCACGTCCCAGGGCAACTTTAGCCGCTTCGACATCTCCTTTCCCCATTAATGATTCGTACAAACGCAAATCCAACCGACCACGCAACAGCAGTTCAGAGCTGTCATTCAGCGCGACCAGCCCTGGTAGCACTTCTATATCGACACGGGCAAATGATTTGTTTCCTGACTGAACGGCAACCAGCCCCAGAACGCCGACAAAAAGCAGTAACGCCGCTAACGAAAACACCATCATGCTGAGTGCAGTACGGATCTTTATCTTACGAAACATAAATTGTCCCTGTGGTCTGAAATAAGAGAGGTGAGCGCCAGCTCTACAGCGGAGCCGTTCAGTTATTTACGTAATGGTCGTTATATTTCCAGACGTGTTAAATCCACGAGCTGAAATAAATACGTGATAAAACCGTAATAAAGAAACGTATAAAGAAGACGATGACCGACAGAAGTAGATTTCCTGTCGGTCATTAAGATTTATTTTTTATTATTTTTTTGAGACGGATTCTTTTCTAAGAAACGTTGCAACTCATCTTTATAAAACTTCGCTGACATCATTGTGCCATGCCCACTGGTATCTTTACTGGCGGGAATAAGGAACAATGTCGCCTGCTTAATTTTCTTCAGCTCATTCTCCAGGATGCCTGTTTCAACAGGATTACGCTCGTCATCCGCAGAGTTAATCACCAAAACAGGCGCCTTAATTTTATTCAATTCCGGTGCCGCATTATAATTTTCAGACGAACCCCAGATATAAATAAAGTCATTCGCATCGCTATTCGAAGGGGCAGCCAAGCGATCTTCAACCAGTTTATCTGCCTGTGCACGTGTTGGCGCCTTGCTCTGGTATGCCAGCGTGCCGCCAGTGGTGGCGATACTAAACATAATGCTGGCCGTTTTCAGCGTTGGCGGCTGTTGTGTGTACTCACCATTATTCCAAGTCGGATCGTTCTTGATGGATTCAATCAGGATACGACGCATCATCCAGTTACGACCAGACAGTTCATTTGGCAGCGACGCCATTGGCACCAGCGCATCCATCATGTCTGGGTATTTTTCACCCCAGAGCCAGGTTTGCATACCACCCATGGAATATCCCATCACCAGCCGCAGGTGGTTAACCCCCAGGCCTTCTTTGACCAAGCGATATTGTGCCTGCACCATATCGTTATAGTCGTACTGCGGGAATTTCATCCGCAGGCCGTCTGACGGTTTGGACGATTTTCCAGAACCAATGCTCTCCGGCATGATAATAAAGTATTTGCTGCTATCCAGCGCCTGGCCCGGCCCGAACAGCTCTCCGCCAAAGCCATTGGCGAGCAGCGCTTTAATCGGCTGGTTCGTTCCATGTAGCAATAAGACTGCGGGCTTGGTTTTATCACCGATCGTGTAATAGTGAATACGTAGATCTTTTAATTTTTCGCCACTGTTGAAGGTAAATTCTGGCGCAATCCAGTCGCCTTCTTTGGGCTCTGGGAAATTGGCCTGTGCATGCGTTAATGGTGACAGCATTAACAGAAATGCGCCCACCACCCCTGATAGTATTCGATTAATCATAAATAACTCTTCGGTAATCATGAAGTCGTGAAGCCGCGATTCTAATGTCTACTAGGAAAAATCCCAATAAACATAAGCGAACTAATAATAAAAAGAGATTATTATCTGAATTTTTTATTTATTACGAAATATTCTACATGAATTTTTTAATAGGATGATATTTAACGCATTCCTGCCTAAGTGCCTTACCTCGTTGCTCATACTTTCAATCTCAAATAGGCCTACACAAAAACAGCAAAAAGAAGATTTTTCGCTCATTTTTCTAACAGGAAGGGTATCGTGCGCGGTACACCCACGCACGATCGATATAAGACAGGAGTAAAAAAACAGGGTTAAGAAGCGAGAGCTGGGAATTAGTGCCTATCCATCTCTCTTTCAATCGCTTTCAGCCGCTCATCCATATCTGGATGCGTACTCAGCCAGTCAGGCAAATCCAGCGATTCCACTTCATCATGGCTGCGGTCGTTAGTAACCAAAGCCTGATACATCGCCTGCATCGACTGTAACGAACGCCCTTGTTGCTGCATTTCTGCTATTGCCCATGCATCGGCTTCTCGTTCCATATCTCGGGAGAACTGCATCTCGTTGATGAAAGCAGCAGACTGCAACAAGGTATCCCCTATGCCACTAACATCTCCCGTCATCCACATGAATGTCAGCGATACCAGCGATGAACGCACGACCATGCGCATTGGGTGGCGATAGGCGTGGTGCCCCATTTCATGCAGCATCACCGCAGCCAATTCATTATCATTTTTCGCCAATGTCACCAGATCATCGCTGATAATCAGCGTGCCATCCGCCAACATAAAGGCATTCGGCCCGATCGGCGCAGACATGATCTCCAGGCGCAGCGGCGTTTTATCTTCCCGCATATCAGGCGGCATAACTTGCTGAAACAGCGTTTGCATCGCCTGCTGGCGCTCAACAGGCAACTTAGAAGGCGCAAAATCACTGTGCCGCAACAGCGTCAGCGTATTTTGTCCCAGTTGCTGCTCGATAACGGTAGGAATGCGTAGCGCTAGCGCGGAACTCGCCCACGGTAGCACCACGTACACGTAGTTTATGACTATCAAGATCGTGGCGAACAGCGTGAGAATAACACCGCGCTTATGGCGCTCCAGACGATGGACAAGCCCCGGACGGCGGCGTGCGGAATACCACGTACGAAAAGTGGGATCGTCGGCAGGCACAAAGCGGCCACCGTCGGGAAACGTAAGTGTCAGAGGGATGGAACCCAGCGCATCGGAAACCGTGACCTGTTCCAGTGCAAATGTCGTGTTCGATGACCCGGTGTTCAGCACCATCATCGAACCGTTGTCCGCTAAATGAAGAGAAGCGGCCACGCGGGCCGCCAATCCGGGGTATTGATAATGCCCCTCAATATTCATATTCCTGCCTTATAGCTTACAGGCCAACACCCAAATCAAGCGCCTGCACAGCTTCTTCGGCCAGTGCGCTGTTTGCTGTGTCCTGATGTGCCTGAACGTGCAGCAGTTCGAGATCACCTTCAACCGCCGTCGCATTGGCGATATAGCGTGCATGACGAATCTCTGCCACCGGTGCAGCCCAACCCAAAGAGAAAATAGTGATCAAGCTATTGGTAATCAGCAGCCCCATGTAAGACAGCGTTTGCATGGAGGAGTGCAGTTTCACACCGCCAATCAGCGATGTCTGATTAAACAGATAGTTACGTTGCGCGACCACCAGATAGCTGCTGGAAACCAGCGCGCCCAGCAGCGCCACGACGAACATCATGACCATATTGAAGACGTTGCTCAACAGCATCATCAGTACGAGATCCTCATTGCCGCCGCCCATCATAATCGTTTGGAACAGCGTGAAAAAGAAGGAGCTCATGAATGACAGCGATGCGATCAGGAAAGGAACAAAAATCAGCAGGCTAATCAGAGCGAACTTAATAAATGCCGCTTTTGCCAATTCCGCTTTAAACGCTGTTTTGCCGAAGAACAGGTTATTAACATAGAGATCGAGCTGCATCATTTTCATGATGCCATTCACCGCGGCAAACCCCGGAATAGCAACGGCCAACACAATGAATCCAATCAGAATCGGACTATCGCTCTGCGAGCCAATCAACAGTGCTACAGCCAATACGGCATAAAACGCCAGCAGCAGCAGAATAGGACAAAGCAGCAACACCCAATACGCACGTCCCGTCTGGCAATGATAGTTAAAACGGACACCACGGTAGCTGGACATAATGGCGTTATAACGCCAGTTACGGATCACGATAACTGGAATCAATGCCGCAAATGCCAGTGCGATAATAGTACCGAGCGTGGGTGATATCGCCAATATGATATAAAACAGAATGATTCCAGCGATAACCAGCAAACGCCCTTTGAGAATCTGAATGGGATCTGCATGGTAATCAAAACGGTCACCGTTAATTTCCGTGTTACCGTAGAAATAACGGCGGCGACGTACGGTAGCCCAGGCAGAATAAATTCCCAGAGTGATGACCGTTAATAACGCATTCACCAGCCAAATTGCAAAATATTCCCCAGCCTTACCATGAAACTGCACGCGATGCTGCGTGCTATTTTCTGAAGTATTGATTGTCATAAACCTTTCGTCCTAAAAGAAATAAGCCTAATAAAGCGATTAAAAGCGTTACTGGCATGCAAAAAGCAGTTTATTTAAGCACGTCTTGTTAACGACAACAATAAAAGTTAACAGTAATTAAACAACTATATAGCCTTATAAATAGCAAGGAAATAGTGCAGATAAATATTTATATCCTGAGATATTGCAGGAAATTTTACTTATATCTTAGATAATTCGAGCTTCAGGATGTCATGCTACGACGTTAACAGTAGAAAATGCTGTCGCGTTAGTGTGGGCAACTACAGTCACCACAGAGACTATTCAAAACACAGCAGGAAGAACGGGGATAGGCGTTGCATCAATGTGGCTTGAAATGGTATTACAATCGACCAGAATCATTCCCCTCGTAAACCGTAAGAGCAAGAGTACGTATTATGACAACCGCGACCTCCGCCAATCTTCAGGTACGCCCCATCACCGCGCGAGACGATGCTGCTATCGCTCAGGTCATTCGTCAGGTTTCAGCCGAATTTGGTTTGACGGCCGATAAAGGCTACACCGTTTCCGATCCCAATCTGGACGCGCTGTTTGCCCTCTATAGCCAGCCGCAAAGCGCCTACTGGGTGATTGAATATGAAGGCTGCGTGGTTGGCGGCGGCGGTATTGCGCCACTGGTCGCGGGTGAAGACGATGTGTGTGAATTGCAGAAAATGTATTTCCTGCCCATCGCGCGAGGCAAAGGACTGGCGCGTCAGTTAGCGATACAGGCGCTTGATTTTGCACGTCAGCACGGCTTTCGCCGCTGCTATCTGGAAACAACCGGCCACCTGACCAGTGCAATCCGACTGTATGAATCGCTGGGCTTCGAGCTGATTCCGCACTCAATGGGCAATACGGGCCATACCGATTGTGAAGTGACGATGCTGAAGGTTCTGTAATCGGCTTAAGATACAGTAATCACGCATCGCGCGCTGTCATAACGAATAAAAAACGCCGCAGGATGTTCCGGCGGCGTTTTCAGTGAGGCGTGTTATTTCGAGTTAATGACTCAATAATTAGTGGCGCTTGCCGTCATCATCTTCATCATAAAAATCTTCATCATCCCCGTCTTCTTCGCCTTCACCATCTGGATCTTCGAAGTAGGTGCCCCACCCGTCGTAATTCACACCGTGGCGTTCTGCCAGCGCCAGCAGTTGTTCTACCTGTGCGTCGATCAGTTCCGCATTGAGCGCAACTTCACTGATGGCATCACAACACATCAACAACACGCCATCTTCCACTTCCAGCTCTTCCGCATCCGTCACTTCATAGCCCAGCTTGAAGGCTTCTACGGCGACTTTTTCCAACACTTCAAACTTCTCAGCAGAGAAATGGTGTTCAATGGTATAGAGCGCGTCAGGATCGCTGCCATCATCCAGCAGTTCTTCAATGATCAGGCGTGTCTCTTCCCGTTGTTCTTCCAGTAATTCGCGGTTTGCCATGCCTCAGTCCTCATTAATCGACGTAATAGTGCTTATTGTCCCACAGCCCTGCGGCTTGCTCCACCACAAAGTTTGATATCACCACTTGAATTTGAATAATTACACATATAAAGTGAATTTTAATTCAACCAATGGTGTTGAGCCACATGGAGAGGTACATCATGCAACCGTTCTACAAGCGTCATTTTTTAAGGTTAATGGATTTTACACCCGCAGAAATTGCCAATCTTTTAGCCCTGTCAACGAAACTGAAAGCCGATAAAAAAAACGGGACAGAAGTCCGCCGCCTGCAAGGTAAAAACATCGCACTCATCTTCGAAAAAGATTCGACTCGTACTCGCTGCTCTTTCGAAGTTGCTGCATACGATCAGGGTGCGCAAGTGACCTATCTCGGCCCAAGCGGCAGCCAAATCGGCCATAAAGAGTCCATCAAAGATACCGCTCGCGTACTGGGAAGAATGTACGACGGCATTCAATATCGCGGCTACGGCCAACACATTGTCGAAACGCTGGCGCAATACGCAGGCGTGCCGGTCTGGAACGGGCTGACGAACGAATTCCACCCTACACAGTTGCTGGCGGATCTGCTGACGATGCAGGAGCATTTACCGGGTAAACCGCTGTCAGAGATGACGCTCGTTTACGTGGGTGATGCGCGTAACAACATGGGCAATACCATGTTGGAAGCGGCGGCACTGACTGGGCTGGATTTACGCCTTGTCGCGCCAAAAGCCTGCTGGCCGGATGCCGGTCTGGTCGCGGAGTGTCAGGCAGCGGCAGAAAAAACCGGCGGTAGTATCACGCTGACGGAAGATATCGCCGCTGGCGTTGCGGGCGCAGATTTCATTTATACCGACGTCTGGGTTTCCATGGGAGAACCGAAAGAAACCTGGCAGGAGCGTATCGCGCTGCTGAAGCCGTATCAGGTAAACATGGCGATGATCGCCGCGACGGGTAATCCTCAGGTGAAATTCCTGCACTGCCTGCCCGCTTTCCACGACGATCAGACGACTATGGGCCAACAAATGGCGGAACAGTATGGTCTGCACGGTGGAATGGAAGTCACGGATGAGGTCTTTGAATCCGCGCACAGCATCGTGTTCGATCAGGCGGAAAACCGCATGCACACCATTAAAGCGGTGATGGTCGCCACGCTGGTACAAGATTAATATTTAACCTGCCTCTGATGTCTTTAAAAACGGATCGATGTGTTTAAAAACAGGTTAGAGGCGGGACAGCCCTTTATCTCTTAAGACAAGTATATAAAAATCCGAAAACAAGGCGCGTTTTCGGATTCTTACACAACCGTTGGATCGTTTACTTGATCCTTAATGACTCGGCAGTAGGGAAAGAGTGTGATCTTTAGTTTGGCTTAGAATCTCTTCCCGTCATTTTTGACATGAGAAGCCAGAAACCCAGTCTTTTAGGCAACCGACACGTGTCCTTTTATCAGAAAGAAAGGGGGAATGTAGTTATCCCATCCCTTTTGGCTACAGTGTTGGATCAAGGCGGTGCTGTTGGCCACACCTGTTTTGTCACAGCAGCGCGTTATCCTGTTACGAAGCGTTGAAGAACTTATACCGAGTATGTCCGGAATACTATTCTGCTTCACCCCACATTGCAGCAAAAGAACGACTTCCCACTTTTTGTCCGTAAAAATATTTGCTGGCCGGGTGAATACAAAAGGCTTCCTTTCGCATGACAGAAGAAAGGTTGAAAAGTAAATATTGGTTATTTCTATGTAAGTACAAATAATACCGTCATACCCATCATTGAACCGCCAAGGACGCTTTTCAACCAAAAAAGACCTGAGTCGATTTTGTCTTCCGTAATCAAATGTTTTGAGGACGATGCTCATTTCATGTGTGGCCAATATTTTTTTATCGTCATACAGTATATGGCCGTAATGCTCACTGACATCGGGTATTAAATCAGTATCGAGACAGCCTAAAAGCTTATTTTCTGTTACGCCAAAATACTGACATACCCTTTTGTTTCCATAAATATACCGAGAGTTTCCGTCCTTTATAGCCCAACCAAACAACGAGTGTTCAAAGTAATACTCAACAGGAGTCAAATCTGGTTCCATCAGGTTATCCTCTAATAATGATATGTCCTTTTTTCAGAAAGAACGGCGGGATGTAGTTATCAAATTTGTTATCTTTACAGTATTCCTTTAAGCCTGATAGTGAATTCAACCCTGTTTTTCTATAACAGCTTCGGAGCCTACTGTTAACGGCATCGACGGTGATTGAGAGAATGCTGCTTATATCTTTAAGCATCATCCCGCAGACTAGTAGGTAAATAACCTCCCATTCCTTCTCCGTAAATATTTTAGAGGGGGGCTCGAAGGTGGAATGTTGCATTATTGTGCCATTTAGCAACGAGGTCGGCGTGATGATCCTAACATGTCTGACGCTGATAACTGTGCCTATACAGTTGTGATTTTCATCATAGATCGGTTCTTGAACATTATAGGCAGGTTGCATTATTTTTTCCCTGCCTTGGATATGAGTTGTAATGGCTCTCACCGCTTTCCCTGTACGCTCTATCTCTCGTTCCTGCTGGTTAAAAATGTCTGAGAACTCGGCGACAGGAACAGGAATATCCCTGATATTTAAGCCTTCATAATTATAACTCGTTGATATAGTTTGCCAGGTTTTAAAAGTGTTATTAACATAAACAAAACTGGAGTTTTTGTCTTTTATTGCCCACCCGACGAGAGGATCGTTTTCGAACATTGTGATTAATCGTTCAGGTAATGTAATTTTGTCCATCAGTGCATCCCTACATTAAATTTACCCTACATAAAAAATGTCATACTTGATATGTACCTGTTTATAAAAATGAAAATAGAATAAAAAGTCTGTGACAGGCCAATACCAGGGAAACATTCTACATAATTTAAACGAAAGATAATGTGATTTTCTAGCGAGAAAGTCATTTTCTGAGTAATGCCAGCCGGTTAAAAGCAGGCTGGCATTTTTCCATCATAGAACAATTTTTCCATCATAGAACAATGAGGAATGGCCAATGGCCGAATGAATAAATTCGGCCTGTTATTGTTTACAGTTATTTTACACCAGCGACGCGTCGATTTTCACCACGGCTTTGCGCACGTGAGCGGGTTCACCAACGGCACACAGCGGTTTATGCACTTCCCCTGGGAAGAAGACGACAAAATCCCCTTCCTGCATCACAAACTGCTTTTCCTGCTCGCCCGCGGGCAGGAAAGCAATGTCTTTATCCGCCAGCCAATCGGTATCCGGCTTGCCCGCAGGCAGATTACTGAACGTCATTCCTTCCACACCGGACAGCACAATCTGAATGTCCAGATATTTGGCGTGATACTCAGCGCGGCGTTTTTCCAGCAGATCGGTGCTGTCGTTGGAGATCAGCACAAACACGCTGTTGCCCTCAATATCATGCTTGCCCAGCGGGGTATCCGCCGTAATGTTTTTCTTCACGTATTCAATTGCTTCACGCAGTTTGGCAGGCAGATAAGGAACCAGTTCAAGGTGGTGGACATTGCCAGTGATCATAAAAACCTCGTTGATAGAAAAAATGAAACTCTGTTTTATAATCCTTATACTCTCCAAATGTGACGCCCGCCAGCGCGTTAATACGAAAAAGTGAACTGCCCATCACTCTTCCCCATCGACCGCCTTCCACCTGCAAGCGTTATGCAGTCCACACCCTATCCGCAACCGATTGCGATGCGTAAAAAACCACGTTTTCTGCTTGAAATAGCCTAGTCGGCGCGTATAATTCCCGACAGTTTGCTGGGAGGGGTCATGCACTGTTACGCCAAAAAATCCGCTGCTTATGTTGGTTCTCAACCACAACTGCCATCCGGCAGCCAGCCAGCGTTTTCCTTTCCGTTGCTCAATCATTCCATTAAGAAAGCCCCTCAATGAGGGGCTTTTTTTTGTGCCCTATCGTCCACGACGATGCCCTTTCAGGTCATCGTTTTGTGGCATCAAAACGCGTTCAGGCATTTTTTTGCCGACAGCTCGGGCAGCCAGATACGATATTTCCTGTTTACTCGTGAGGAGAAAGACACCATGGTCAATCCGCTCTATCAAAAACATATTATTTCGATTAACGACCTCAGTCGGGAAGATTTGGAACTGGCGCTGCGCGTCGCCGCCAGCCTGAAAGCCAAGCCTCAGCCTGAGCTGTTAAAGCATAAAGTGATTGCCAGCTGTTTCTTCGAGGCCTCCACTCGGACGCGTTTGTCTTTTGAAACCGCGATGCATCGCCTCGGCGCCTCCGTCGTCGGCTTCGCCGACAGCAACAACACGTCGCTGGGGAAAAAAGGCGAAACGTTGGCCGACACCATCTCCGTGATCGGCCAATACGTGGATGCCATCGTGATGCGTCATCCGCAGGAAGGCGCGTCCCGCCTTGCGACCGAGTTCTCCAACGGTATTCCGGTACTGAACGCTGGCGACGGCGCGAACCAGCACCCCACGCAGACGCTGCTCGATTTGTTCACCATTCAGGAAACGCAGGGGCGGCTGAACAACATCAATATCGCGATGGTCGGTGATTTGAAATACGGCCGCACCGTGCATTCACTCACGCAGGCGCTGGCGAAGTTTGAAGGCAACCGCTTCTACTTCATCGCCCCGGACGCACTGGCGATGCCGGACTACATCCTGAGCATGCTGAAAGAGAAGAATATTGCTTACAGCCTGCACAACAGCATCGACGACGTCGTCGGCGAGCTGGATATTCTGTACATGACGCGCGTGCAAAAAGAGCGTCTGGATCCGTCCGAATACATCAACATCAAATCCCAGTTTGTCCTGCGTGCGGCTGACCTGCACAGCGCCCGCCCGAATTTGAAAGTGCTGCACCCGCTGCCGCGCGTCGATGAGATCACCATTGATGTGGATGCCACGCCCTACGCCTATTATTTCCAACAGGCAGGCAACGGTATTTACGCCCGTCAGGCGCTGCTGGCGCTGGTCCTGAATCGCGAACTGGTTCTGTAAGAGGAAGAAACCATCATGACACACGATAATAAATTACAGGTTGAAGCGATCAAACGTGGCACGGTGATCGACCACATTCCTGCACAAGTGGGTTTTAAACTGCTGACGCTGTTTAAACTCACCGCGACAGACCAGCGCATCACCATCGGCCTGAATTTGCCGTCCAACCACCTTGGGCGCAAAGATCTGATCAAGATCGAAAATATCTTCCTGACCGAAGAGCAAGCGAACCAGTTGGCGATCTACGCACCGCAGGCGACCGTCAATCAGATTGATGACTATGACGTGGTGCGCAAACTGGTGCCAACGCTGCCAGATCACATTACCGGCGTGCTCACCTGCCCGAACAGCAACTGCATCAGCCGTAGCGAACCGGTGTCATCGTCGTTCAGCGTTAAACAGCGCGATGGAGACGTTCACCTGAAGTGTAAATACTGCGAGAAAGAGTTTGAGCGTCAGGCCGTGCTGCAAGATCGCTAGTTTTCTGTTTTGCCCCGCGATGGACATTGCCTGCGGCGGGGCTTTTTTGAATAATGGCTGCGTCCGCGTAATGCCGATCATTTAAGGATCGAGATACTGGGGCGACCACGGCGTGAGGCATCCCTACGGGAACCTCATCACCGTGTTTCCCCTAAATCCATGCTTGAGTGGCTGGCATTCTACGTCCGCGTTCCTTTTACGCCCCCATCAAGGAGATACCATGTCACGTACTATCAGCACTGAGCACGCCCCTGCCGCCATCGGCCCTTATGTTCAGGGCGTCGACCTCGGCAGCATGATCATCACGTCCGGCCAGATTCCGGTGAACCCAAAAAGCGGTCTGGTGGCAGATAACATCACCGCGCAGACGCGCCAGTCGCTGGAAAACGTACAGGCAATTGTGGAAGCTGCTGGCTTGAAAGTTTCCGATATCGTGAAAACCACGGTATTTGTGAAAGATCTGCACGACTTCACCCTAGTGAATACCGCCTATGAAGCCTTCTTCAACGAGCACGATGCCCCGTTCCCTGCTCGCTCTTGCGTTGAAGTTGCACGCCTGCCAAAAGACGTGAAAATCGAAATCGAAGCGATCGCCGTTCGTCGCTAATTATCGGCATGACTCTCCCCTAAAAGCGCACGATAACCCGTGCGCTTTTTTCTGTTCTTTCTTTCACCACCACAACATTATCGCTATTACCAATCCCTTTTCAGGTCAAAAAACAGACAAGAATCTGCCAGCCCGCATGTAGCAAGCCTTCTCGCTCCCACTGCCTTTCTTGACTATTTTTTGCACAGGTTCAAATTCCCTCCGACATGAAGATTTCTTTGCTCTATATCAATTTTGGGGCGATAAAAGCGTAAACACCCCTACGCAATTTCAATATATAGTGCCTATCCTATAAACACGACCCATATGTAGTGCTTATCCACAATATCATCCACAGCCCTCTGTAACCCTTGTCAGTTACGGTTTTCGCCTGTGGATAACCTTTCCAGAGGAAAAAAACGTGAAACCAGTAGTGATTAAACGGGACGGTTGCCAGGTGCCTTTTGATGAAGTGCGTATCAAAGAGGCGGTCGAGCGCGCGGCACATGCGGCCGGTGTCAATGATGCAGACTACTGCGCAACTGTGGCCTGTGCGGTCGCTCAACAAATGCAAGATAAATCGCGCGTGGATATCCGCGATATTCAGAACGCGGTCGAAAACCTGCTGATGTCCGGCAATTACAAGCAGCTGGCACGTACCTACATCGAATACCGCCACGACAGAGACATCGCGCGTGAACGCCACGGTCGGCTGAATCAGGAAATTCGCGGTCTGGTCGAGCAGAGCAACATAGCGCTGCTGAACGAGAACGCCAACAAAGACAGTAAAGTCATTCCCACCCAGCGCGATCTGCTGGCGGGTATCGTCGCCAAGCATTACGCCAAGCAGTACATTCTGCCGCGTGATGTGGTGCTGGCGCACGAGCGCGGCGAGATTCACTATCACGACCTCGACTATTCGCCCTTCTTCCCGATGTTTAACTGTATGCTGATCGACCTGAATGGCATGCTGACCAACGGCTTCAAAATGGGTAATGCGGAGATTGAGCCGCCGAAGTCGATCTCCACTGCGACCGCCGTCACCGCGCAGATTATCGCGCAGGTCGCCAGCCACATTTATGGCGGCACCACGATCAACCGCATTGATGAAATTCTGGCGCCGTTTGTCACCGCCAGCCATGCGAAACATAAAGCCGTAGCGGAAGAGTGGCAGATTCCAGATGCAGACAACTACGCCCTGACTCGCACGGAAAAAGAGTGTTACGACGCTTTTCAGTCACTGGAATACGAAGTTAACACGCTGCACACCGCTAACGGCCAGACGCCGTTTGTCACCTTTGGCTTCGGGCTCGGCGTCAGTTGGGAATCGCGTCTGATTCAGGAATCTATCCTGCGCAATCGCATTGCTGGGCTGGGTAAAAACCACAAAACAGCGGTGTTCCCGAAACTGGTCTTTGCGATTCGCGATGGCTTAAACCATAAAGCAGGCGATCCGAATTACGATGTCAAACAGCTTGCGCTGGAGTGCGCCAGCAAGCGCATGTACCCAGATATCCTGAACTACGAACAAGTCGTGAGCGTCACCGGATCGTTCAAAACGCCAATGGGCTGCCGCAGCTTCCTCGGCGTTTATGAAGAAAACGGCCAGCAGATTCACGACGGCCGCAATAACTTAGGTGTGATCAGCCTGAATCTGCCGCGCATTGCGCTGGAGGCCGAAGGCAATGAAGACCGTTTCTGGACACTGCTCGACCAGCGTCTGACGCTGGCGAAGAAAGCCCTGATGACGCGTATTGCGCGGCTGGAAAACGTGAAAGCCCGCGTTGCCCCCATCCTGTATATGGAAGGTGCCTGTGGCGTACGTTTAAAAGCGGACGACAGCATTGCGGATATCTTCAAGAACGGACGCGCCTCCATTTCGCTGGGCTATATCGGCGTGCATGAAACGATTAACGCGCTCTTCGGTGACCAAACACACGTGTTTGATGACGAGGCGCTACGTGCCAAAGCCGTGGCCATCATCACTCGCCTGAAAGCCGCCACCGAGCAGTGGAAAGAGGAAACGGGTTACGGCTTCAGCCTGTACAGCACACCGAGCGAAAACCTGTGTGATCGCTTCTGCCGTCTGGATACCGCCGAGTTTGGCGTTGTGCAAGGGGTGACGGACAAAGGGTATTACACCAACAGTTTCCACCTCGATGTGGAGAAGAAGGTGAACCCTTACCAGAAAATCGACTTCGAGCTGCCCTATCCGCCGTTGGCTAACGGCGGATTCATTTGCTACGGCGAATACCCGAACCTGCAACACAACCTCAAAGCGTTGGAAGACGTATGGGATTACAGCTACAGCCGCGTGCCTTACTACGGCACCAACACGCCGATTGACGAATGCTACGAGTGTGGCTTCACCGGTGAATTCGAGTGCACCAGCAAAGGCTTCACCTGCCCGAAATGCGGCAACCATGATTCGGCACGCGTTTCCGTCACGCGCCGCGTGTGCGGCTATCTCGGCAGTCCGGATGCACGTCCATTCAACGCCGGTAAACAGGAAGAAGTTAAGCGCCGGATTAAACATCTGGGCAACGGTCAACTGGGGTAATCCCTTTCGGGCCGCCGCGATGCGGCCCACCTTTCGCGGCACCGTCAACACGCGCCCGCTTCATAACATGGGCTCTACAGTATGAATTACCACCAGTATTATCCCGTTGATGTCGTCAACGGCCCCGGCACCCGCTGCACGCTGTTTGTCGCTGGCTGCGTGCATGAATGCGTGGGGTGCTACAACAAAAGCACCTGGCGACTGAATTCCGGCCAGCCGTTTACGCAGGAACAGGAAGATCGGATCATCGCCGATCTTCGGGATACGGTGATCCCACGACAGGGAATTTCGTTGTCTGGCGGCGATCCGCTTCATCCACAGAATGTGCCTGACATCCTGAAGCTGGTCGAACGAATACGCGCGGAGTGCCCAGGCAAAGATATCTGGGTGTGGACAGGCTACGTGCTGGCAGAACTGACGCCGGAGCAACTGCGGGTGGTCGATCTCATCAACGTCTTAGTCGATGGAAAATTTGTGCAAGATCTGAAAGATCCCGCACTGATTTGGCGCGGCAGCAGCAATCAGGTTGTCCACCATTTGCGATGACCGATAGGCGACTACTGAAGCGGTTGCGGCTTGCCCAATGACCGTAATTGATCGGATTCCAGCACGGTAACACGCGCTTTGGGTTCGGGTGAGAACGCCTGATTCAGCAATGCCTGTGCAACTGTTTTTCCTTCAATGGCTCGCCACTTTGCTGGGAACAGGCGGAACAGTGGAGCGGCTAGGCTTTCTAACGGGCGACTGTCTTCCCTTTCCCCCAGCAGCATCGACGGCTGCGCCAAGGTCAGATGTTGCCAGCCTTGCTGACGCAGCGATCTTTCCGCTTCCCCCTTCACGCGTGAATAGAAGAAAGGCGACGTCGCACTCGCGCTCAACGCACTAACCACCAACAGGTGCGTCGCGCCTAGCGCTAGCGCTACCTTTGATCCTTCCACCACCAGCGTGTAATCCACATAGCGGAAGGCCTGCTTACTGCCTGCCGTCTTTAGCGTCGATCCCAGGCAGCAAAATGCGATATCGACAGGATCGGCCAATTGCGCCAGCGCGGCAGACAGATCGGGATCGTGCGGATTGACCACTTTCTCTGACAGTGCCAGTGGCTTACGGGTTGGCGCATAGATCGTCTCTACCCGATTATTGGCTTTCAACAGCTCTAACAACTCGTGCCCCACTAACCCCGTTGCCCCTAATAACAAGACTCGGCTCATCGGTTTACCCCTTACTCTGCGTCTTTCACTTTCCCATCTCTTGATGTTGCTGCTGTTATCTGTGCTCATTCCGCTGCCAGTGGCGTTTCTTACCAAAGCCCAACGTATTGTCCGTCATTTTGATTTCTGTCAGATCGAGCCGCCAAATCGGCGCTTGCGATGCCCGAGCGATAGGGAAACGCGTGTTATAACGCGCTCTGGCCTGCTGCGCGTCATCCCCTTCCAACTGCACCGCTTGCGCCAGAAACTGCACGCCTTTAATCAGCATCACATTCTTAGGCTGGCCGCTCACCGTACCCGCCACCTGCGGCAGCCTTGCCATTATTTCTCCGTGGCGCGTCTGCAACTCCGTCATGAGATAGAAGGCTATCTGTTGATCGTCATAAGTATAGAAGCAACTCGCACACCATAATTCCGAATTTTCACCCACGCATAACGTTAGTACGTGCAACTTCTTCAAATAGCGGGAGATTGCCTCAAGATCGCTACCTGTTTCTCTCAGTTTTTTCTGCATTACGCTGCCTCAATCCACTTTCTGAACGAACGTATCCTGCCCGACCACTAACAGCCCTTCCGCAGAATGCGGCAACATGGCTTGCAGAGGCTGGCCGGTGTGTTTATCCAATAGCAGGGAGTGCGGTTCTCCCTCCGCGAACAGCTGCTGTTCCCCCCACTGACGTAGCGCCACGACGAGCGGGAATAGCTGTTCACCTTTTGGCGTCAGGACATATTCCTGATAGGCCGAGCTTTCGGAAACAGGCTGAACAGACAAAATGCCTTCCTCAACCAGAGTACGCAGACGGTCGGTAAGAATATTTTTAGCAACCCCCAAACTGCGCTGAAAATCGCCGAAACGGCGGCGATTGTCGAAGGCATCGCGGATAATCAGCAACGCCCAGCGATCGCCAACCACATCCAGCGCACGGGCGACGGGACACGCATCCTCTTTCAGACTTTTGCGTTTCACCATGAATACTTACTCCCCTTTTTCCTGTTCATCCTGCCTTACCCACAGACGGAAAACTGACCGCACGTTTTTTGGTTGCAGAATAAAACCAGAGTATTTATGCTTCAAGTGGTTTTATTTTGAAACCGAAAATGAGTAGTGAAAGCGAATATTATGAAAACCAGCCCTATTCATACCACGTCATCCGTCACCGAAGGCGATCTTTACAGCACTGCGCCGCAACTGACAGCCTGATAACGGCACAACGATTCTTGATAAGGGAAAAAACATGAGTGAACTGACGTTACTGGCTGATGCCGACGAGCGTGGCCGACGCTATCTGGCTGAGACTGCACAGCATCGGGTTTTTCCCGATGCCGCTGCCCTCGCCGCGCTGGCACGTTTTGATGAAGCGCTGCCGCAACAGGGCTTCTCGCCCGAAAGCACGCTGACGCTGCTGACGGAAATCAAAGCGCAGATCCCACGCTGAACGAGGCGCAAAGTATAAAACAACTATCCCCGCAAATGTGGGGAGAGAGAAACATCACCGGACTACGGCGTGCCGACATGCGCTAGACGTAAACGCTGATGCTGGAAACCTGCCCCTGAAAGCGGTTCAACGCCTCTGCCGCACGTTGCAGACTTTCGGTATTTTGCACTTCGCTGCGGGATGAGGCGCCCGCGACACCTTGCTGAATGGTGTCGAAAACATTAATCGGCTGGAACACATTGGAAGGCGGCACACTGCCGACATTCTCTCGTGGCGACGAAATAAGCCCCAGCAGTGCGGAACCTTCTTCACGCCCCATTCTTCCGCTGCTGACAAGGCCTTCTACCGTTTCATACAGCTCGGCTGGGCTAATGCGGGTGAAGTCATACCGCGTCGTCTCACCGGCAGGAACGGCACCGCTGCCCGCCTGATAAGACTGAAGCTGTTCGGATAGCGCCGCTTTCTCTGCATGCTCTGTCGAACGCTTCGCCATCACCTGCTGGCTGGCAAAAACGGACGACTCTGCGGCTTCAATTTTCATATCACCTCCTTACGGTAACGTATGGAAGACAAAATCATTGGCATAGCGCCTCACCGTGACGGTGAGTGCAAAAATGGTGTGCTTTAATACTGACACGCAATCCCCCAGCGCGCCAGCCAGAGGCGGGATTTGCTCCCGTGCGGGAGATATTTAGACCAACATGCAACAAGGGCGGGCTGGCACATTGGCTATATTGGCCTGTCTTCGGTTTATCCCCGCTGGCGCGGGGAACACAGCAAAGATACGCTCAATTTTATTGAGAGTGGCTCGGTTTTCATGCGGAAAGGATGCCTCTGGTGTAAACAGGTGACAACGTAATGCGGTTTGCTGGTCAGTAAGGCAACAGACGACCGCCATATTGAAAAATAAGCTATGGCTTATATAATATAAGTCATAGCTTATTATGGACTCGTGACAATGTGGACAGTGTTTTTTACAGAACGATTTACCGCATGGTTGATGGAACAAGAACTTTCCTTACAGGAAAAAATGGCAGCAGACCTGACGTGCCTTGAGTTTTATGGTCCACAGCTCCCACGTCCGTATGCTGACAGTGTGAAAGGTTCACGCTATCGCAATATGAAAGAACTACGTGTGCAACATGAAGGGCGCCCTATTCGTGCTTTCTTTGCTTTCGACCCTGAACGTCAGGCTATTGTGCTGTGTGCTGGCGATAAGAGTAATGACAAACGCTTTTATGACAGCATGATCCGCACAGCGGATCATGAATTTACCGAACATCTGGCAAAGAGGAATCACTCATGAAAACGCTCAAAGAATTTATTGCGCAGCAATCACCAGAAAGCCAGTCTCGCATTAAAGAAATGGCCGATGAAATGATTCTGGAAACAGGCTTACAGATGTTGAGGGAAGAACTTCAGCTTTCACAAAAAATGGTAGCTGATGTGATGGGAGTGAAGCAGCCTTCCATCACGCAGATTGAGCAACGCGGTAACGATGTGAAACTGGCGACGCTGAAGCGTTACATTGAAGCCATGGGCGGCAAGCTAAGCCTGACGGTTGAACTACCCGACGGCGGTGGTCGAGTATTCCACATCTAAAGCTCCCCGCTGGCGCAGGGAACACTGTACCCACGTTAGCTGGGTATACCAGTGTTTCGGTTTATCCCCGCTGGCGCGGGGAACACGCCATCATCAAAAGGATCAAATAATGACTGAACGGTTTATCCCCGCTGGCGCGGGGAACACGTACGAGTACAGCCGCGCCTCTTTCGCTGTTTCGGTTTATCCCCGCTGGCGCGGGGAACACCATATTGATGCGGTAGTGAAAAATGAGATGGCCGGTTTATCCCCGCTGGCGCGGGGAACACAAAGATGGAGTTGCTAGCATCAGTTCTGGGGACGGTTTATCCCCGCTGGCGCGGGGAACACATACAGCGTCACCAGCCCCCAGCAATCACACACGGTTTATCCCCGCTGGCGCGGGGAACACCTAGTGTCGGGATATCGCTCCCCTCATTCGTGCGGTTTATCCCCGCTGGCGCGGGGAACACCGTTAATTATCGCAGTGATGATAAGACATATTCGGTTTATCCCCGCTGGCGCGGGGAACACGCATTCGGTAGATATTTAGCAACATAAGCAGCGCGGTTTATCCCCGCTGG
>NZ_JACDRR010000019.1:114812-165684 GCF_013449375.1 Pectobacterium sp. CFBP8739
CGCTGGCGCGGGGAACACGAATCGCTCGGTAACGGTCGTTTGTTGGTTCGCGGTTTATCCCCGCTGGCGCGGGGAACACATTCCCGTTGACGGCGTACCAGTCGCGAACCTCGGTTTATCCCCGCTGGCGCGGGGAACACATCACTGATTTGTCACGCTGCCGCCTGCCGACCGGTTTATCCCCGCTGGCGCGGGGAACACTTTCATGGAAAACTGACGTTCGGCGTTTAATACGGTTTATCCCCGCTGGCGCGGGGAACACCGTTTGAAGGTGAAGTGCGTAAGAACGATGCGCGGTTTATCCCCGCTGGCGCGGGGAACACTTCCGCACAAGCTGAGTACGCATCTACTCCCCCGGTTTATCCCCGCTGGCGCGGGGAACACTGCTAGGTCAGCGTTGATCATCATGCCGACGCCGGTTTATCCCCGCTGGCGCGGGGAACACTGCCGCTTGCCCCCGCAGCTCTGCCAGTTGTGCGGTTTATCCCCGCTGGCGCGGGGAACACTTTTCCGGCAGTTGAGTATTGCCGCCGCCTGACGGTTTATCCCCGCTGGCGCGGGGAACACACTTTCTCAGCACGATCTTTCAGCGTTTCAGACGGTTTATCCCCGCTGGCGCGGGGAACACTGCTGCGAGAAGGCGATCAGCCATTATCTGTACGGTTTATCCCCGCTGGCGCGGGGAACACTCTCACAAAATGTGTCAATGTCCGCAACAACTCGGTTTATCCCCGCTGGCGCGGGGAACACGGAGCCATCTCTTTCAGATCCACAAAGAATTCCGGTTTATCCCCGCTGGCGCGGGGAACACTGACCACATTTACCCCCAGCCAGATAGACGATCGGTTTATCCCCGCTGGCGCGGGGAACACATATTTTTGCCATTCAGCCAGCGCGGCCTGCTCGGTTTATCCCCGCTGGCGCGGGGAACACATTAAAAATCATGAGTGAATTAAATTTTGTTCCGGTTTATCCCCGCTGGCGCGGGGAACACGCCTCGGCGCGTGAGTGTTTTTGTTGCGGGCGCGGTTTATCCCCGCTGGCGCGGGGAACACTGAAATATCCCCGCCCGACGAAATGATTGCGCCGGTTTATCCCCGCTGGCGCGGGGAACACCGCTACTAGCTGTCTTTCTTTTGTGTCCATCGCGGTTTATCCCCGCTGGCGCGGGGAACACTCATCCTCTGACAAATCATTAGGTGATGTGACCGGTTTATCCCCGCTGGCGCGGGGAACACTCGGACGAGAACAATTTAAACCCGGCTGATTCCGGTTTATCCCCGCTGGCGCGGGGAACACAGCCTAATTCAGATGGCACAACATCATTAACCCGGTTTATCCCCGCTGGCGCGGGGAACACGTAGAAGTTTTTCGCCTGCAACGCAACGATAGCGGTTTATCCCCGCTGGCGCGGGGAACACAAATGGCTCCTCATTTTAAATATACGGACCGACGGTTTATCCCCGCTGGCGCGGGGAACACCGGCGCAAGTTGACCATCAAATCGCTCTGTTCCGGTTTATCCCCGCTGGCGCGGGGAACACGATGAATCACAGCGAAGATAATCGCCCGCTGACGGTTTATCCCCGCTGGCGCGGGGAACACCCATGCAGGTATATATCGCACAATTGCTGCGTCGGTTTATCCCCGCTGGCGCGGGGAACACGGCGGCGCGACGGCGGATTAGTCCGCTCATGACGGTTTATCCCCGCTGGCGCGGGGAACACTCAGGTCGAGGTTGCCACTACTGCAGCACAGACGGTTTATCCCCGCTGGCGCGGGGAACACGTAAATCTGAGACTATGTGCAATAGTGCATTGCGGTTTATCCCCGCTGGCGCGGGGAACACACCAACTATTTTTTCCGTGCGCCTGATGGCTTCGGTTTATCCCCGCTGGCGCGGGGAACACTGCTGGCCGATTACATGAATGACGCAGGGTTGCGGTTTATCCCCGCTGGCGCGGGGAACACCTATCTAGCGAGGATTCCCAATCGCTCGTCTTCGGTTTATCCCCGCTGGCGCGGGGAACACTCGCATGTGCCACGTAGGAGTTTGATGGTATCCGGTTTATCCCCGCTGGCGCGGGGAACACTGAATGTCATCAATTATGGCAATACGCTAGACCGGTTTATCCCCGCTGGCGCGGGGAACACTCTAAAATTAGAGTATTGTTTTATAACACTTTTTTCGGCATAAAAAAATCTACCGATTTTTCCATGTTGTTAAAGATCGCTAACTTATTGATTTTCAATAGGTGAAAAAGAGACTAACCGTAGGCCATCCAGATCCACCGGCATTCGGCGGTTTTCGCCCCAGGTTTGGAACTCAAAACCAGATTCCGTATTGGTTGCCCACGCCATCACCACGTTACCCTGCTCTGCCAGTTCGATAATCTGTTGCCAGATCATTTCCCTCACTCGCTGCGAAGTATCCCCGACATAGACACCCGCACGGACTTCCAGTAGCCATACCGCTAACCTGCCGCGTAAACGCGGCGGGACATTTTCCGTCACCACCACAAGCATACTCATTTACCCCTGCCCTCGGTGACCGCTGTCACCAAACGGCTTCGGCTCTGGGATGGCCGGCGGCTGCGCATCGTCCGGCGGAAGCGGCGGCGTAATGCCACCCGCAGACAAGACCTCCTCAATAAGAGGAATCAGTTTACTGAGCGTTTTCTGGCTACGGAAAATATCACGGCAGGCAAGCCGAACCTCGCGATCCGGCTCGGCAGGGTTGCGGGCTGCAATTTCAAAGGCTTTCGCTACCACACCCTCGAATTTGATGATATCGGCAATGTCATAGACAAAAGAAAGCGGTTTGCCGCTGTGGACAAACCCGATCGCTGGCGCATACCCCGCCGCCAGCACGGCCGCTTCCGTAATGCCGTACAGACAGGACGTCGCCGCGCTAATACACTGGTTCACCTTGTCGCCTCGTTCCCAATCTTTCGGATCGTAGCGTCGGCCATTCCATTTCACGCCATACTGCTGCGCCAACAGCGTATACGTTTGGCGCACGCGGGCACCTTCAATCCCCCGCAGTTGTTCAACCGAGCGACGGCTCGGCGCCGGTTCGCCAAAGCGCAGCTCAAACATCTTGCGCACCACTTTCAGGCGCAGTTCCTCATCCAACGCCAGTTTGGCCTGATAAAGCAATTTATCCGACCGCGCACCGCCGGGCTGGCCAGACGCATACAGCCGCACGCCGGCTTCGCCAACCCACACCAGCAGCGTCCCGACCGTCGCCGCCAGTCGCACCGCCGCATGAGAAACCCGCGTCCCCGGTTCCAGCATGATGCAGGCAACCGAGCCGACAGGAATGTGCGTACGCACGCCGGTTTTATCCACCAGCACAAATGCCCCATCAATGACATCGATCTGCCCGTATTGCAGAAAGATGAGTGAAACCCGGTCCTTAAGCGGGATCGGGTTGAGCGGAACATACATCGTTGACTCTCCCTGTAACGGGGCAGGCTACGCCCGTTTCAATAGCAGCAGGCCACACCCCAGTGCTTTGCTTTTTCCTAACCCTTGTCGGGCAGCCGTCGCAAAGCGTTCAGCATCCGTAATGTGAAGCACCCCGTCATAATCCACGCTGCTGAACATAATCGCAGCCGACTGACCGGGCTTGTTCAGGCGATGGCGTTGATAGCCATCCACCCGACACGACGATACCGCAAAGCCCGCATTTTCCCCCTGTCGCACCAACCATTCCCGCGCACGCTGTTGCTGGTGTTGCCACAACGCCACGCCGGATAACCCCGCCGCTTTCGCCTGATGACGCGCATCCATCAACACATCGCTACGTTTGCCGTCCCGCGTCACGACTGGATTCGCACGCAGCGAAAAGGCTAACGCCATGCCGTTATGCCACTGTGGTTGATAGGGTTTGGTTTCCACCTGAAACAGATTGTGATCCGCCTGCGGTGCCTGTTCAGAAAGCAGGTAAAACAGGCTTTTGGTTTCATGCGCCTCTTCGCGGAACAGGAACGAACGCTGAAGCTGTGCAGGGAAAAGCTGCCAGAGCCATTGGTGGCTGGCATAGCCCCCCGCGTGCAGCCGCTTCTCGGCCATCACACGCGGCAACGCATTGAGTTGCAGTGTTATTCTGGAAAAATACATCATTCCTCTCCCTTATCACTGCCAACATATTGCACACGAGAGGCGAACTGCCAGCGCCGTCGATCGGCGGGCTGATCGTTCCGTGAAACACGGTATTGCGCCGTTAGCCCCGTATCGGTTTCCTGTTCCCAGTAGCACACACCCTCGGCACGAGCGATCATCTCTAACGCGAGATCGTTCAGCGCAGGCGTCCGCCTGGCTAACTGCCACACCTCGGCCAACGAACCAGAGAACAAGTGTGGTGCCAGCGGCAGCGCAGGCGGACAGCTTTTACGTCCGAAATAGAGCGTAAACACCGGTGATAGCAGCGCATCCCGCAGCGCACTTAACGAGTAAGGCGCATCCGGCGTGGCGCTAATGGCGATGTGGTAATAGGCATCGCAGCGGTATTCGCGTGAGGTCAACATGGTTTCGAGCGATTGCCCCGCCTCCGGCCGCAGTTCATCACGCCTTGTGTAGCGCGGCACTTTACGGTTTTCTTTCGGCATCTGCACCGTGTGGTAGTCATTCAACCAAGTTTCACGATCGGAAAGCGGCCGTACCGCCACATGGTAATGCTGGTTGAAAACCGTTAGCGCGGCGCGATCGTCACGCCGAATCCCCAACGCAGCCGCCAACAGCCCCAGCAGCGCCGAACGACTGGGTACTGTAGAGGTATGGCGCACCTCACCCACCGCCGCTTCCCCCCACGACACCAGCGGGGCGTAGATCTGGAAGACCAGATAGTTATCCATAACGCGCTCCTACTGGCTGATGAAATCCAGCAACCCTTGCAGCGAGCCACCCTCACTGTCCGCTTCCACGTTCAGTTCATAGGAAGGCACACTGCCGGAAGAGGCGTACACTCGGTCAAATTTGTTTTTTTGCTTACGCAACAGCTCGATAGCGTCATTGACCTGATTATCACTGCGGATGGGTTTGAAAAACGCGACCGACAGGGTACGCGGTTGATCGGTGCTCTTTTCTGCCAACGCATAGGTTGCCAGCGCCCGGCTGGCGAAGCTGTTTTGCTTGCCGCCCGGTGATACGGTCAGCACCGTTTCCGTCAGCGCACGTAGGGTTTTCGCAACCAGTGCGTCGTCGTTATTCAGGTTTTTCAGCAGCAGATCGCGGTTAATGCAGACATAGTGATAGAACAACGCCGAGGCAAAGCCCTGCTCGCCCATGTGCGCCGATCCGTTATCCGCTGCCCTGTTCAGGTCATCCACCGCCGTAAAAAAATCATCTTCGATGGTAACAGCACTTACGCCCAATGCGTGCGCGACCTGACAGGCCGCTTCGACATCGAATTCTGGGCTGGAGGCCAGCATCCGGCCAAACAGCGCGATATCGACACTGGTGGCATCCTTACGCAGCAGTTTTAGCTCCTCGCTATTCGGCTTACGGGATTCCGCGACCAGACGCGCAACCAGTAGGTCGATCAATGCCCTTTCCTGCACGCTGAAGTGGGCAAGCTGTTCGATATCGTATTTTTCCAGTGGCTCTTTACTGCCTTTTTCTTCTTTTTTCAGTTTACCGAACTGCTCAGCCATGTTTTTCGCTGCTTCATCGGCCAGCTTTTCACTCATCCCGCCAGCAATCAGTGCATTGTAGATATCACGCCCAATGCGGCGACTGCGGGTGCCAATATGGCCGCTCATCGCAGACTCAAAAACTTCAGAAGTGCGCCATGCCCGTTTCAGGCTTTGTGAGGACACGCGCAAACGCTCGACGCCACCCACGATGGCGGTTTTCGGACGCCCCGCGTCATCACGGTTCAGGTTAGAAGACGGATAAGCGGTTAAAAAATGAAGCTGGATAAATGTGGTCATCAGTTATTCCTTGTCTGAAGCTGTCGTTGTCGTTGTCGTTGTCGTTGTCGTTGTCGTTGTCGTTGTCGTTGTCGTTGTCGTTGACGTTGCTGTCGTGTCTGGCTCATCGGCGGTGAGGTTTTGTGACGCCTGCGCATATTCGCACGCCCAGCGCACCGCGTTGCGTCGCAAAGGGTGAAGCGTTGGCGCACGGTTTTCCTGCCGCGCCTGCCATTCGTCCGCCCACAGGAAAATGCTGTCCGCCAATGAAGGGAGGTTTACACCGGCCTCTCCGCGTATTTGTACTGCGCGAAAAAGCTGGCGATACAATTCTTCCGGCGTTTGCGCCCGTTGTAGCCGTTCAAAACGCAGGGGGGAAAGGAAAGGACGATCGCCGCCCTGCTTTTCACCTAACTGCGCTGCAAAGCTGGTTTTCAGCATGTTTTTCTCTGCATGTGCCGCAACGGAAACAAAAATCGCCAGTGCCATGATGCGGCTTTCTTTTTCCAGCTGCGCTGCCAGCTTCCCCGCCAGATCGTGATACCCCGGACAAGTCAACACGCCAAAAGGCGGCGCAGCGCGGCGCAACTCTGCCCGACGCGCTCGGCCATTACCCGCAACACTGTGGCGATTTTGTAGCGCCTCGAACCAGTCACTAATCTTTTTCGCGTCATCCTTGTCGATGACCCTAAAATCAGCCGTGTTTGCCATCCACTGCCTCCTGCATTTGTTTAATGGATTCTGCCGCTTTCTGCTTATGAAAAAACGCACTCAGCTTTTTCCGCGTTCCTGCCGCTTTAGCTAGATCACGGTGTTCATCAGGGTTGCTAAACACGCGTGCATCGTAGTTATCCAGCAGGTAACGATAGAGTGATCGTTTCCATGTGTTCAGCGCCGCAGCCGGTGTGTCACCCTGTGTCAGTGAATGGTACAACCGTATAAAATCAGGCTGTGTCTCCTGCCAGAACGCCACATCAATAGCGCTGAAATCCCCTTTTGCGTCTTTCGGACGTGAGAACCAGGCTTCTTTAATCATCTGACGCAGCAGCGTGGCACTGTCTCGCGCAAGTTCCACCGCCAGTTGCAAAGCGTCTTTATATTCACGCAACGTCAGAGGATCATCACGAAAACGGGCGGACGCGAACAGCAACGGGACATGGTGCTCATACCAACAACGTGCCTTCATGTTGTCCATATCGAAACCGAAACACCACAACCCAGAATCTCTACGCAGTTCATCCCGTTTAGCGTTGTGCTGCACCACCGTGGCGGGAAAGGTGCGATTGAGCTTATCTTCCCCGTTGACCAGTAGCCCCAGCCAATCACGGTACGCCAGCCCACCGGGTTGGCCTTTCACCGACAAAAGCGGGGCGTCATCGCCCTTCAATGCCCGACGATAAGGCGTGAGCGGGTGCTGCCAACTGTCGTACTGAATGCCGTAGTTCTTGGTGCGATATTGCGTCAGCAACGTGGTCGATTCCCCGCCGCACAGATCGCACTCACCCGCCTGTAGCGTGGTGAAATCCAGCTCGATGCGGCGTGGCATCCCCCAGTAGGCTTGCAGCCGATGCGCATTTTCCGGCGTCACGGGTGGGTGAGCGCCCTCGCTGGTCGGTGTGGCGGCTAACCAGGGGAACACGGTGGCATCGGGTTTACCCTTGGGCATTACCTCTTGCGTCACCACGTTCATCCAAAGTTTTTTCCACAACGGTAGCCGAGTATCTTCCGGCATCAGCAACGTGGTGATCGGCCCACCGCCGCGCATCCCCGTGCGATGCCCCTGTCCACCGGAGGGCGCATTAGTTTGCAACGTAAACAGCGCCATTGCCGCACAGTGCGGACACACCGCGTTGACCGTACCGCGCTTGATGAAGTGATCTTTGTTCAGTTTGAGTGTATTGCCGCCGGGGGCATCGATCAGCAGGCCGGAAATGGGTGTCGGGTCGCTGTCGAGCGTGGCAAAATCCTGCATAAACGCGGGCTTCTGTGCGCCAAACTGCATCGCCGGTGCCAACACGGCTAACGCCTGCGGGAAATCGTCACCCAGCCCTTCTTCCCAAATTTCACTCCAGTCATCGTCATCAACGGGCGCATAGGCGGTTTGCAGCAGGCCAATAAGAAGCTGATATCCCGCCCCCTGCAAATCGGCGCGCGGCCAGGCGAGATCGATAATCGTGTCGTCGGGGAGTTGCTGCGGGGAAATGTTACCCACCCGACCATCCGAAAAAACGGCGGGTAACCAGGGTTCTTCAATCAATGAAAACATCGTACCTCCTGTGTGCGCCGCATCCCTGCGGCAGGCCAGATTAAGGCTGGTTCTGCGACCTCTTTTTTAACGCATTCAGTCCGCGACGCCAGAGAGATGGCTCACGTTTGTGGCTGAGGGTAGGGGCAATATAGGCAGGATGCGGCGACGGCGGTGCCTCCACCTTGGTTTGGTGAATAGTGATATTCACTGGGATAGTGATAACGGGAATAATGATCAATGTGTACGTTCCTTATGGTCATTGCTTTATCGGGAACACACCATGTAGGATAAAGGTGCCAACCAGTCCATTAAGTGTGTGTTCAGTGCCTTGTGCCTGAACCCACTTTCTGGACTTTCCTTTAGTGGATTCATACAACAAGTAACAATATAGAAGAGATAATAATTTTTAACAAGAGTATTTCGGATGTCCTTCATAAAATTCAGAAAGGGGGCATAAGTGATCAAAACTTATCAATATGCTAAATTTAATGCGCTAGAGTTCCCCGTGCCAACGGGGATAAACCGAGTATCTCGGAAGTGCTTCATACTTCCCCGCGCCAGCGGGGACAAACCGCGAGAAGGTTAATAACGAGTCAGGCCACCGATTTGGTGGCCTGACAGCACTAAGAACGTCGTTCAAGAACCAGATCGACGCCTTCGTTTAACAATTCGTTAATGGACACGCCAGTTGCTTGTGCCGTTATCGCCAGCGCAGCATGACGTTCTGGCGTTAAGCGCGTTGTGACTTTTCCACTGTAGGATTTATAGGGTTCAATACCATCGCGGCGGCATTCATCAAGAAAAATAGCGAGAGAGGTCGCACCCTCTTTTTTCAGCTCATCAACGCTGTAGGCATAAAAATCAGCGCCGCCATTCAAGCCAATGAATTCTCCACGGAACATTTCAATTTCCGAATCAAAAGCAATAACGGCCGTGTGCCCGTCGATAAGAAGTGTGTTAATCATGGTCTTACTCCTAAACTTTCTAACCATATCCGAATGGAGTTAACCGCTCCTTTATCCGTCGTCGGTCTCGGATGTGGTCGATGAAAGATTTTTTTTTCACCTTTCAACGATACCGCAACCCTCGAACCTTCCCTTTCATGAATTTCAGCCCCCAGAGCAATAAAAAGAGATTCTATATCGCTCCATTTTATTGAACTATTAACTGGACGAGAAAACAGATCTGATAGCGTTCTTTGGTGTCGTTTATTCATATCCACATGGTATCACTTTATGACACTACAATACTCTTTTTATAGTGTCGTATTTTGGTGTCAATTCTCAGCCTTTGATGGCATCAACCCCACCTGCTCGCTATAAAACGCATGCGTTTCACCCCGATTCAGCAGCAGAACCTCGGCCTGTGGGCGGTGTAATTGCTGTCGAAACCGCTCCAGCGCGTCATCTTCTAATATCGGTAATCCAGCTTTACGTTTCTGCCACCAGCTTACCCGCACCTGCACACGGCTTTGCTCCCAGGCGAAAGTTTCCGATGCGGCGTAAGGCTGCGGAAATTCACCCTCCTTTTCCGGCTTCCATGCCAGATACAGATCCAGCGTGTCCTCGCCCATCCGCGTGGAAATATCTACCGCATTGCTCCAACCTGTTTCGCTCGACTGCGCACAATAACCGTGTACCAACGCTAACGATGACTGGCTCGCCACCGAACGTTGACCATATCGCTCACCCAGCACCTTATTGGCTATCGCCTCCAGTGCTGGAGGCACTGCGATCTGTTCTTCATACACGCTGTTAATCAACAAGCGTGCCGCTTCCGGCATGGTTATCGCACCACATTCCCGCAAGATCGCCTGCGTGCGCCACAGTACAGCATGATCGGGATAAACATAACCGCTGTTACGCAGTTCATCCCCCAGCCAATCTGCCTCGGCTTCCGGTTGCCAAACCGGAGCCATGATGTGCAGCACCGCCGCCGGGCGCTCATCCATTAGCGGCGCCGTATCCGACTCTGTTTTACGACGTCCGTCGAGAAACCGGATATGCCGCTGTAATCGTCCTGCACGCTGAATCAGCAAGTCGATGGGTGCAAGGTCGCTAATCATGTTATCGACATCAATATCCAACGATTGCTCAACCACCTGCGTAGCAATCAGCACTTTGCCCGCACGGTGTTCCGGCGTACTGTCTTTACCAAACCACGTCAGCGCCTGTTCCTCAATCGCCATACGATCGCAAAAGGCGAAACGGCTGTGGAACAGCAGCACATCTTTCTCTGCTATACCCTCCTCAATGAGCTGACGATAAACGGCAATCGCGTCATCCACCGTATTCCTGATCCAACAGATCGATTGCCCCGCCGTCACGGCGGCCTTCACTCGTTCGATACCCTGCAACCGTTCAGTCAACCAACTTATTTTCACCTCGCGCTGCACTTCTGACCGTGTTTCGAGCGCGGTTTCCCGCAACCCTTCACGCGTTAACTGCGTCAGCCATGGATAAGCTGCATCAGGATCAGGCTGAACCGCCTCACACGCTATTCCCTGAGAAAACGCCCACGTCAGTTTTTCACGCAGGTTAAGCGGCAGCGTCGCGGTAAGGATAATCACACTGCCGCCCTGCTGTGCATGAAAGCCAATCAACCGTTCGATCAGCTTACTCATATAGGCGTCATACGCATGTACTTCATCCAGAATCAGCAATTTGTTCTGTAGCCCCAATACGCGTAACGACTGGTGGCGAAACGGCATTACCGCCATCAACGCCTGATCGAGCGTGCCTACGCCGATATCCGCCAGCAACGCTTTTTTACGTGAGTCGGCAAACCAGATGTTGCAGTCTTTACTGGCGGCGTGTTCTTCCTTGTCGTATTGCATCTGTCCCTGACTGTCCCCTTCCCACAAGGATTGCACAAAGGCTGACGACATATGCCGCGCCCCGTGTGCCAGCATCAATGATGGGTTGTGCTCCGGTGCATATAATGCGCGATAAGCCTTCGCCAGCCGCAGATACATCGCATTCGCCGTTGCCATTGTCGGCAGGCCGACATAAATACCGCACGCTTTTTGCTGCGCCATGAGCCGATGCGCCAGTATCATCGCCGCTTCAGTTTTCCCCGCGCCGGTCACGTCTTCCAGAATGAAAAGCTGCGGCCCGTCAGCGGAAATATCCGCTTCTAGCGCTTGTTGTTGCAGCGGCGTGGGTTGTTGAATAAATGGAAAGATCTGTTGGATAGAATGAAAAGGGGCAGGAGACGGGGTTTGTGGTAAACGCGAGATAACGCTTTCTGCCGTCGGTAGCGCGTGTTCACGCCAGTAAGTTTCAAGCGGCATCGGCGTGCTGCAATAACGGAAATCTTGCTGGCGTGAACCCAGCCAATCCGCCAGTACGGTCAACCCCGCCAGCGCCCAGCTTTGCTGCTTCAGCCGGTTTCGCCATCCCTTATCTGCAAAACAGACTGGGAACGTAGAGGCGTCGGGAAAACACGTTTCCAGATCACGCAGGTAATGCTCTACCGCCAGATAGTCATCACGATGAAAGGCCAGACTACCTTTGCATTCCGCCGCTGGTTTACCATGATGTCCGGTAACAATGTTCAGCCAGATCTCCAGCGTATTTTTTACCACTGACGTGGGCTTTTTCGTCCCTAAAGGAAATAAATTGGGAATGTCATCACGCATCGTCCATAGCCAGAACCCCAGATCGTCATGCCTGTCCCGCCCTGACTGCCCCGAATGCTGGACTAACGGGGAATCAGGGTTGGCATATTTGCCCTGAAAACCTCGGGCAAATTTTCCGATATCGTGCCATGCCAAAAAATACGCAAACCATGCGGCGACATCATCATCGCCCGCTGCCAGTTCACGCAGCACATGGTTAGCCTGAAAATAGTTTCCCTTTAATAATAAATAACCACAGGCCGCCACATCCAAACCGTGATAAGGCAGCAGGTGATAATCATCCCCCTCCAGCATATCTGCCGATTTTTTTGCTTTTCCCCAATACTGGAAGTAGCGTCGGCCGATGATGTCTTCCTTGTCCATAGACTTTACCTGTCAAAGTGACCTTTCCCGACGATATCACGCTGTTGGCGAATTACCTGCTAACGCGACGACGTTCTCTTGCTCTGCGGGAGCTTTCGCGGGTTTCTCTTTTTTCTTTTCCACGTAGGTTAGTTTTTCCTGACTCTGCGCTGGCGGGGTCAGCGGGTGGGATTGGCCGGTGAAGACGCCGCCTTTTTCGATAGAGAGTTCATCGGTGAAAATGTCGCCGAATACTTTTCCCTGCGCCAGAATAGCGACGGCGCTGGCGGCTATGCGTCCTTCTACGCGACCATTGATGACGATCTGCTGTGATTTCATTTCACCGTTAACCTGACCAGTGTGCTCCACTTTAATCGTGTTATCGCACTGCACGTCACCTTCTACTCGGCCTTCCACGGTAATGTTGCCATCCACAGCCAGAGAGCCCGTCATACGCGCGCCCTGAGAAATGAAGGTGTCTTTTTTCACACGCACAGGGTTCACTGAATTAATCAACTCGTTCGATGGACTGATAGCGGGAGAGCTGTTTATTTCACTGCGCTCTTGCGATTCTTTTGCGTCTTTTTTATTTTTATCGAATAAAAACATCGTGTTATTCCTTTTAACAGTATAGAAAAAAGCGATCGTGGCACTTGCGGCGAGTAGGGCAGCCGCTCCCTGACCGTAATATCGAAGGGGAAATTCGCTGTAAATATCAATAAGCCAGACGATAACCAATAAAGCCCATATCGCCCATATTCCCCAGAGCAGGTTGTAATTACGCACGATCAGAACGCCGACTAAATTCAATTTCCAGGGTGGAAATATCAGGAATGGTAATACGAAGCGCTTTACGTCCACCTTCTAGATAGCGTATGTCGATCTGAACGTCAGCACTATCACCGACGTGCTGTTTAACGACAGTTTTTAATTCATCCAACATGTTATCCAAGATTTTATGAGTCATGCCATTCTCTCCTTCTTGGTATCTTCCTTGTGACAGTCACGCAGTACCGCCAAACGACATAAAGGATATCGGGAAAAAAGGTATTTTATTTAGCCCGCGTGTTCAAAAACTCGATCGTGTTCACTTTCCTTTTTCTCCGCCTTCATGTCAAAAAAACATGATTATCCATACACTTAAAATATTCCTGTAACTCACAATCTCTTCCCCAGTTTATTTTCTCCCTGTTATTTTATCCTGTAGACATTTTCATAATGATATTGCTTAGCTAAACCGATTCTTCTATTTTAGCAAACAGTCTAATTCTCGTTGATAAGAGTAACGCTATGGCAAATAGAATTTGGGTCATGGGCGACGCGGTTGTCGATCTCATCCCGGAAGATACGGAACGCTATCTGAAATGCCCTGGCGGCGCGCCCGCCAATGTGGCGGTCGGCATTGCCAGACTGGGAGGAAACAGTGCCTTTATCGGGCGCGTCGGTGACGATGTTTTTGGCCATTTTCTCAAAACGGTGCTGGAACAGGAAAGCGTCGATACCCATCACATGGTGCACGATACACACCACCGCACCTCAACCGTGGTCGTTAGCCTCGATGAAACAGGGGAACGCACCTTCACGTTCATGGTGCGCCCGAGTGCTGATTTGTTTTTACAGCCGGAAGACCTGCCGGTGTTCAACCAGAGAGAATGGCTGCACCTCTGCTCTATCGCACTCTCACAGGAGCCCTCGCGCAGTACCGCCTTTGAAGCGATGCGACAGGTAAAAGCCGCGCGAGGCTGGGTCAGCTTCGACCCGAATATCCGTGACGATCTCTGGCAAAGCGAGCAGGAACTGCGCGACTGCCTGACACAGGCACTGATGCTGGCCGACGTGGTGAAGCTATCGCGTGAAGAACTGGCTTTTCTCTGTTCAGCACCGGATGTTGAAGCGGGGATTCAGCAGTTCATGCAGCGCTACCCTACCCAACTCTTGCTGGTAACGCTGGGCGGTGAAGGCGTCTGGCTGCACGATCGTCACCGGCTACAACACTTTACCGCGCCATCGGTGACCCCTGTCGATACGACGGGGGCGGGGGATGCCTTCGTCGCCGGTTTACTGCATGGTCTGGCGCAGTATGACGATCTGTCACAGCCGCTTAGCTGGGAGCCGATTATCGCGCAGGCGCAGCGGTGCGGCGCACTTGCCACCACGGCAAAAGGCGCAATGACCGCACTTCCCTACGCTCAGCAATTGCACACACTCTCTTAGCCCAGCCCTAATCCCCCTGTTTAATACGGTTACCGCCCGGTTTTGTAGTCAGGATCACAGTTACAGAATCGGGCGAGTGAAATTTCTTGCTAACCCTTCTGCTGGCTTTTATTTTCCCCATGAAAAACCGGTTTAGCAATTTAGCTAAACAAGAGAAATCCAAAAACAATAAATCGCCTTCACGACGAGAACGAAAAAATGAAACCAAGCCACCTTGCTGTGACGATAGGATTATTACTCTCCTCCCCGCTTTATGTTTCCGCTGCCAACACCGACGGTATTGAAGCTCGCCTGAACGCTATGGAGCAACGCCTGCAACAGGCGGAAGCTCGTGCCCAAGCCGCCGAGGCCAGAGCCGACGCCGCGGAAAAGCAAACCCAGCAGCTCGCCACCCGTACGACCCAAACCGAACAGAAAACCCAGCAGGTGGAACAGCGCACGACGGCGCTGGCTAAGCAAAAATCCTTTGCGGATGGATTTGAATTCCACGGTTACGCGCGTTCCGGCCTATCGATCAATGACTCCGCCACCAGTTCCAAAACCGATATCGGGCCAGGCATGTCCCCTGCCGGCCAGACTGGCGGACATATCGGTCGCTTAGGCAATGAAGACGACACCTACGTCGAGATCAAACTGGAGCACAAACAGAAGCTGGATAACGGCGCGACCACTCGCTTCAAGGTGATGATGGCGGACGGCCAGCGCAGCTATAACGACTGGACAGCGGCCACCAGCGACCTGAACATCCGTGAAGCCTTCGTCGAGCTGGGTTCACTGCCAACCTTCACCGGTGCCTTTAAGGACACCACGCTGTGGGCAGGTAAGCGCTTTGATCGCGATAACTTCGATATCCACTGGCTGGACAGCGACGTGGTCTTCCTCGCGGGCACTGGCGGCGGGATCTATGACGTGAAATGGGCAGATAACGCCAAGAGTAACTTCTCGCTGTATGGCCGCAGCCTCGGCGAAATTAACTCGCTGGATAACGACATCAAAAACTACGTCTTGACCGCCAACAACTACGTCGGCCCTTTCCAGTTCATGCTGAGCGGGTTAACCGCCAAGAATAACGATGTAAAAGCAAACACCGGTACAAGCCGCGATAACACCGTCGTCACCAACACCAATGCCGGCGATAAAGGCTACCACGCGATGGTGGCTTACCACGGCGACAGCTTCTACGGCTTGCGTGACGGGACATCGAAAACCGCGATCCTCTACGGTCACGGACTGGGCGGCGAAGTGAAAAACATCGGTGCCGACGGCAACCTGACCAACGATGCCAACACCTGGCGCTTTGCGACCTACGGAACAACCGCGCTGAACAAGACCTGGAGCTTCGCCCCGTCCATCCTGGCGCAAACCAGCAAAGACCGTTACGTCAACGGCGATAGCTACGAATGGGTGACGTTTAATGCGCGCCTGATTCAGGAAATCACCGAAAACTTTGCACTGGCTTATGAAGGCAGCTATCAATACATGGACCTCGACCCGCGCGGTTATCGCAGTCTGAATCAGGTGAGCGGCGGCTTCTACAAGCTGACCTTCGCACCGACGTTCAAGGTCGGCAATATCGGCAACTTCTTTAGCCGTCCTGAACTGCGCGTGTTTGCCAGCTACATGGACTGGGATAAGCGACTGGATAACTACTCCAGTGAAGATACGTTTGGCTCCACCGGCTTTAAAGCAGGCGGCGAATGGAACTTCGGTATCCAGATGGAAACCTGGTTCTAACCTTTGTCCGGCCTTGGCGTCGATGACACGCTAATCGACGCCAAAGAAACTGCATATCCAATTGAAAAAGAGGAATAACATGGATATCAACAAAACCGCCGCCGCACTTATCCCCCTTCTCGGCGGGAAAGAGAATATCGCCAGTGCGGCTCATTGCGCGACTCGTCTGCGTCTGGTACTCAATGACGACAATTTGGCAGACAAAAAAGCCATCGAGAACGTTGACGGCGTGAAAGGCTGCTTCCAGAACGCCGGACAAATGCAGATCATTTTCGGCACAGGGCTGGTTAACAAGGTGTATGCCGAGTTCATCAAAGCGGCAGGCATCAGCGAATCGAGCAAATCCGAAGCGGCCTCCATCGCCGCGAAAAAGCTGAACCCGCTGCAACGCCTAGCGCGCCTACTATCGAACATCTTCGTTCCTATCATGCCGGCGATTATCGCGTCCGGTCTATTGATGGGACTGCTCGGCATGATCAAGACCTATGGCTGGGTCGATTCCAGTAGCGCCATCTTCGTGATGCTGGATATGTTCAGCTCCGCTGCCTTTATTATCCTGCCTATCCTGATCGGTTTTACTGCTGCGCGGGAATTCGGCGGTAACCCCTATCTGGGCGCGACGCTGGGCGGCATTCTGACCCACCCAGCGTTGACCAACGCTTGGGGCGTCGCGGGTGGTTTCCAGACCATGCATTTCTTCGGCATGGACATCGCCATGATCGGCTATCAGGGCACCGTGTTTCCGGTCCTGCTGGCCGTCTGGTTCATGAGCATCGTAGAAAAGCGCCTGCGTAAAATCGTACCTGACGCGCTGGATATCATCATCACGCCTTTCCTCACCGTCATCATTTCCGGCTTCGTTGCTATGCTGCTCATCGGGCCGGCGGGGCGTGCACTGGGCGATGGCATTTCTTTGGTTCTCAGCACATTGATTACGCACGCTGGCTGGCTAGCCGGTTTACTGTTCGGCGGCCTCTACTCCGTCATCGTGATCACGGGCGTTCATCACAGCTTCCATGCCATTGAAGCCGGACTGCTTGGTAACCCGAATATCGGCGTCAACTTCCTGCTGCCGATTTGGGCAATGGCGAACGTGGCGCAGGGTGGCGCGTGTCTGGCGGTATACTTCAAAACGCGTGATGCGAAAACCCGAGCGATTGCCGTTCCCGCAGGGCTTTCTTGTCTGCTGGGCATCACAGAAGCGGCGATATTTGGTATCAACCTGCGCTTCATTAAACCGTTCCTAGCCGCACTGGCAGGCGGTGCCCTGGGTGGCGCGTGGGTCGTCTTCAATCACGTCAATATGACGGCCGTCGGGCTGACCGGTTTTCCGGGGCTGGCCATTGTGCAAAGCGGGTCGATGCTTAACTACCTGATTGGGATGTTGATTGCGTTCGGCGCGGCTTTTGTCATTTCCTTACTGCTGAAATATAAAACGGATAGCGAATAATGAAGGAAGTCCACTTACTAAAGCGCATGGCGCACGCCCTGATGTCAGGCCACACACGGAAACAGGAAGATCCGTATCGCCCGGAATGGCATCTGTCTCCGTGCGTAGGTCTGCTCAACGATCCGAACGGATTTATTCATCACAACGGGCGTTACCATCTGTTTTATCAGTGGAATCCTTTAGCCTGTGCCCATGGAGCGAAGTTCTGGGGGCACTGGAGTTCCGCTGATCTGGTTAACTGGACGCATGAACCCGTCGCACTGGTGCCCAGTGAAAGCTATGAAAGCCACGGCTGCTACTCCGGTTCTGCTGTGATAGATCATGGCGCGATCACGCTGATTTACACCGGTAACGTCAAATACGATGATGGCTCGCGTACCGCGTTCCAATGCCTCGCCCGTGAAAATCCTAACGGTGAATATGACAAACTGGGCGCGGTTCTGACGCTCCCTGACGGCTACACTGGGCACGTTCGCGATCCGAAAGTGTGGCGCCATGATGGCCACTGGTACATGGTGCTCGGCGCACAGGATCTCGACCTGCAAGGGAAAGTGCTGCTCTACCGTTCTGCCGATCTACAGGTGTGGGAAAAGATCGGCGAGATCGCCGGTTCCCGTTTGGGCGGGCTCGGTGATTTTGGCTATATGTGGGAATGCCCAGACCTGTTCCCGTTGGATGGCAAAGACGTACTGATTTGCTGCCCGCAGGGCGTTCCCGCCGAAGAAGAACGCTATCTGAATACCTTCCAGGCGGGCTATTTCATCGGCTCACTCAATTACGACAACGGTGCTTATCAGCATCAAGGTTTCCACGAACTGGATCTCGGCTTTGAGTTTTACGCTCCGCAAACCACACTGAGTGAAGACGGGCGACGCCTGCTGTTCGGTTGGATGTCGATTCCCGATGATAATGAATTCTTTGAACCGACGATCGAGTACGGCTGGATCCATACCATGACCTGCCCGCGCGAACTCACGCTGCATGGCGATCGCGTTTATCAACGCCCTGCACGTGAACTGCAACAGCTGCGCAAACAGCATTACACCTGGCAGGGTGCCGCAGACTATGCGTCTCCGCTGCATGCCAGCAGCGCGGAAATTCTCATCACCGCGCAAGGGGAATTCCAGCTCAGCCTCGCCTCACAACTGGTTCTCTGCTGGGACGGTGAACGCGTCACGCTGAGCCGACACAACCGCCGCACCGGCGAACCCGAACATCGCTACTGGCGTGGCGAGCTGAGCCAATTGCAGATACTGTGCGATCGCTCCAGCGTTGAAATTTTCATCAACGACGGCGAGGCCGTGATGTCTGCACGCTATTTCCCGGAAAGTGACGCGACCATGACGTTCAGCGGCTCTGGCCAATTAACGCTACAGCACTGGCTGTTAGCGCCATGCGTGATAGAATAACTTTCCTTTTTTCTGATAGCAGACCTCGCGGTGAAACCGACTAAACGCATAACAATCAGTGACATCGCCGCGCTGGCCGGTGTATCAAAATCCACCGCCAGTCTGGTACTTAATGGACGCAGCAAAGAGTTTCGCGTTTCTGATGAAACCCGCGATCGTATCTTAGCCGTCGCGCATGAGCAGCGTTATCAGCCCAGCATTCACGCCCGTTCGCTGCGTTCCTCACGCAGCAACACGCTGGGGCTGGTGGTACCGGAAATGACCAACTACGGCTTTGCCGTCATTTCCCGTGAGCTGGAAATGCTGTGCCGTGAAGCAGGGTTACAGTTGCTGATTGCCTGCACCGACGAAAATGCCAGTCAGGAGATGATGGCGGTCAACAGTCTAGTGCAGCGTCAGGTCGATGGCCTGATTGTCGCCTCCAGCCTGTTGAACGATACCGAGTATCAAAAAATTAATCAGCAGTTGCCCGTTATACAATTTGACCGGGTGATTGGTGATTCCACGCTGCCGATGGTGATTTCCGAAGCGGTAGAATCCACAGCGGAAATGGTCGAGCGTATCGCCTGCCAGCATCGTGATGAATTCTATTTCCTTGGCGGCCAGCCGCGAATCTCCCCGACTCGCCACCGTCTGGAGGGCTTCCAGCTCGGGCTGGCACGTGCAGGCATCGACTGCAAGCCAGAGTGGATTATTCACGGCAGCTATCACCCCAGTGCGGGTTATGAAATGTTTGCCCAACTATGTGCCACACTGGGTCGTCCGCCAAAAGCACTGTTTGTTGCCGCCTGTGGTCTGATGGAAGGCGTACTACGTTATATGAACCAGCATAACCTGATGGAAAGCGACATCCGGCTGTGCTGCTTTGACGATCACTATCTGTTTGATTGTTTACCGCTGAAGATCGACACCGTGGCGCAGGATTGTGAAAATCTGGCACGCAGCAGCTTTGAGATGGTGACCAGTCTGATTGCACAACAGCCGCTTGAAGAAGATCGGCGCTATATCCCAACGCGGATTCACTGGCGTCATCCTGATTCGCGGGCGTAGGCCAACGCCCAAAGCGCCCTGCCATCATCGGGACGTAAATCTACAGACGTAAAAAAAGGAACGCGGTTTGAATGTTCACCCCGCATTCCTTCTTGAAACACAACCCTCAGCCGTTATTTAGCGGCTGCGGTTTCCGCACCGACCAAGCCAACCTTGAGGTAGCCCGCTTTACGCAGTGAATCCATCACGCTCATGATGGTTTCATAATCGACACTTTTATCCGCCTGAAAGAAGATGGTTGTTTCTTTGTTCGCGCTGGTTTTTACGTCCAGCACCTGCGCCAGCGACTGCTCGCTCACCACCTCTTCCCCCAGGAACATTTGCTTATCTGCTTTTACCGTCAGATAAAGCGGTTTTTCCGGTCGTGGCTGCGGTGCTGCCGATGAGGCTGGCAGATCGACACGAATGTCTACCGTTGCCAGCGGCGCCGCTACCATGAAGATAATCAGCAGAACCAGCATGACGTCAATGAACGGCGTGACGTTAATGTCATGCATTTCACCGTCATCACTCACGTCCTCCTTCAAATGCATCGCCATGACTTAACCCACCCGCAGTTTATGCGAGGCTGAAGACGCCCGGTTATCGTTGCTGGCAGCCACGTCAAGATCGCGACTTTGCAACAGCAGCACTTGCGCAGCCACATCGCCGACCATCGCTTTGTAGCTGGCAATCGAACGAGCAAAGACGTTATAGATAACTACCGCAGGAATCGCGGCAACCAGACCAATCGCCGTCGCCAGCAGGGCTTCTGCGATCCCCGGTGCGACTACCGCCAGATTGGTGGTTTGCGTCTGTGCGATACCGATGAAGCTGTTCATGATGCCCCATACCGTACCAAACAGCCCCACGAACGGAGCGACCGCGCCGACCGTCGCCAGATAGCCGTTACCACGCCCCATGTGACGCCCAGTAGCCGCCACGCGACGTTCCAGACGAAATGCGGTACGTTCTTTAATCCCGTTGTTGTCATCAGAACGTGCGGAAAGTTCCAGTTCGTTCTGCGCATCCACCAGCAGTTGCTGTGCGACGCTGCCAGCTTTGAACGCGTCGGCCGTTTCCAGCGCATCGTCCAGCGTTCTCGCCTGTTCCAACGCCAGATATTCGCGGCGCAGGCGGCGTTTCGCACCAGACATCTCAACGCTTTTACTGAAGAAGATCGCCCAGGTAATCACGGAGGCCAGCAGCAAGCCGATCATCACCGTTTTCACCACGGCATCAGCGTGCTGGTACATACCCCAGACGGACAAATCGGTTTTCATCAGGTTATTGGTGCCCGGTGCCGCACTCGCTGGCAGCGAGAGGGCTGACGCCGGAGCATCGGCTGTCACAGGGGCAGAAGGAGATGCCGCAGCAGGCTGAGTGGCAGGCGCTGCATTCTCTGTCGATAACGGTGCCGTTGCGGGAGCCGCAAACGCATTTCCACTTAGTCCCGCCGTACACAGCAGGATAACCAGCACGCTACGGGAAAATGCGCTGAACGCGCCACGTTTTTTTTGCCAGGTTGATAACACCTGTTGAGTTGTATTACTGACAGCCGTCTTCACGCTGTGCCTCCACCATTCATTCTGTACAATCATCTGTTCTGTACAATCATCTGTTCTGTACAATATCCGCACATATTCGCAGGTATAATGCCGCAATAACGCAGCCTGAAATGATACCAAACCCTGAACGAATTGATAGTCGTTCTCATTATTATTTACACAAGATAATGCATTTTTCTTGCGTTCTAACAGGGTTTCTGGGGGACGGCCTGAACAGCAGATAGCCTACACAGCAATAGAAAACATAAGAAAAAAGGAAGAATGACATGCTGAGCATTCTCAGACAGAGAGAAGCAGGGTGTGGAATGCACATCTTGTGTTCTGGTACTCAACTTTTGTGATCACCATTAAGTTATCACACCATTTCCTACCAACAGATGATTAATTTTTAAAAACGAAATGCGGTTTTAAAAAAATAATTAAAGGAAAAACAAAAATTTAGTCATTCATCTTTGATAAAACCAGTGACATGAACTATACAAAACAGTATTTCATATTAGCTTTTTCTTTTGTGACGCGAGTCATTCTACGAAGTTGTATAATAGGTTAGCTTAGCTATCAGAGAATGCCAAAATGCGTTCAACAATAGCGAAATAGAACGCCATTCTCTCACTCTTAAATCCATTATTTATTATTCTATTTTTCATGGATTTAATTTTCAAATCGCTATTTGATGATTGCCATTACCCATATCGCTGGAGACTACTCAATGAAGCTGTCGAAAAAATTGCTCGGCCTTTGCCTGGGTTCTGCCACACTGCTGATGAGCCAAACCCTTCTGGCACAACAAATTAAAGCCTCTGATGTTCACCCAGAAGGTTACCCTAATGTCGTTGCTGTTCAGAAAATGGGAGAGAAATTAAAAGCGGCTACCAATGGTAGACTGGAAATTAATATGTTTCCCGGCGGCGTGTTGGGTGATGAAAAACAAATGATTGAACAGGCACAGCTTGGCGCAATTGATATTATCCGCGTATCAATGACACCCGTTGCCGCTATTCTGCCAGAAATAGAAGTCTTCACACTGCCCTATATTTTCCGTGATGAAGATCATATGCATAAAGTGTTGGATGGAAAAATCGGCCAGGAAATTGGCGATAAAATTACTAACAACAGCAAATCTAAACTGGTCTTTCTGGGCTGGATGGACGCAGGAACACGTAACTTAATCACCAAACAGCCTGTGGTGAAACCAGAAGATCTCAAGGGCATGAAAATTCGCGTTCAGGGTAGTCCAGTTGCGTTGGCCACGCTAAAAGCAATGGGTGCCAACTCGATTGCCATGGGCGTCAGTGAAGTCTTTAGCGGCATGCAAACCGGCGTCATTGACGGTACTGAAAATAACCCACCTACGTTTGTCGCACACAACTACCTTCCTGTCGCGAAACATTATACCTGGAGCCGTCACTTTATCATTCCTGAGCTTTTCCTCTATTCCAAAGCCAAGTGGGACAAACTTTCGAAAGAAGATCAGGATCTTATACTGAAGCTAGCGAAAGAAGCACAGCAAGAGCAACGCGTACTATGGAGTGCATATAATCAGCAGTCTCTGGACAAAATGAAAGCGGGTGGCGTTCAATTCCATGAGATTGACCCCGATTATTACTTTAAGGCTACGCAACCTGTACGCGATGAGTTTGGTGCCAAATATCAGGATCTGATTAAAGCCGTCGCCGACGTGAAATAACCGCTTAAGGTACGGGTAAATCATAATGCATTTACCCGTTCTTATCTCCATCAGGTAAATAAGATGGCAAATAAATATATTTTAGCCATGGATGTCCTCTATAAAATTGCTATGTGGGTATCCGGCTTTGCTTTACTCATCATGACGATAATTATTCCAATAGGCATATTCTCTCGTTACATCATGAATGAGGGAATATCCTGGCCAGAACCTATCTCAATTCTTTGCATGGTCACGTTCACCTTTGTTGGTGCAGCCGTCAGTTATCGTGCCTGTACGCATATTGCCGTCACCATGCTAACCGACCGTTTACCAGAAAAAATGAAAAAAAGTTGTGCTTTTCTAGCCGATCTTTTGATGATGTTAATCACCGTATTTATTATTTATTACAGTTCTCAACTGTGTATTGAACTTTGGGAGCAACAGGTTGCCGAATTTCCATTATTAAGTGCCGGGCAAACTTATTTACCTCTTCCGATCGGTTCACTTATCACTTTTCTATTCATCATCGAACGCATTTGCTTTGGCCCACAGGATAAGCGTCCTGTCGTCATGATCGGCAATGCCTAATCTGGAGCGAGTATTATGGATGCCTTTGTTTTACTTGCATCACTAGCGATATTGCTCGCCGTTGGTGTGCCCGTCGCCTATTCTGTTGGTTTGAGCGCGATTATCGGCGCATTTTGGATCGATATTCCATTGGAAGCGGTGATGATTCAAATCACCAGTGGCGTCAATAAATTCTCATTGCTGGCAATCCCCTTCTTTATTTTGGCTGGCGCCATTATGGCTGAAGGTGGTATTGCACGACGGCTGGTTAATTTTGCTTATATTTTCGTCGGATTTATTCGCGGCGGATTGTCTTTAGTTAACATTGTTGCGTCGACGTTTTTCGGTGCGATATCAGGTTCGTCCGTTGCTGATACAGCTTCTATCGGTTCGGTTATGATTCCTGAGATGGAAAAAAAAGGTTACCCGCGCGATTTTGCTGCCGCCGTTACCGCCAGTGGTTCTGTTCAGGCAATACTGATCCCGCCTAGTCATAATTCTGTGATTTACTCACTGGCGGCTGGTGGTTCTGTTTCTATCGCATCTCTATTCATTGCTGGTGTGTTACCCGGTATTTTACTGGGAGTGACCCTCATGGTGATGTGTGTGGGGTTTGCTCACAAACGAGGTTATCCAAAAGGCGAAGTCATTCCTTTTCGCCAAGCCGTGAAGATTTTCTTGGATACCTTGTGGGGGTTGATGACGGTCGTCATTATCATGGGTGGGATCCTATCAGGCATCTTTACCGCAACCGAGTCTGCCGCCATTGCGTGTTTGTGGTCCTTCTTCGTGACCATGTTCATTTACAAAGACTATAAATGGTCTGAATTACCCACCCTGATGTACCGCACGGTTAAAACGGTCACGATCGTGATGATTTTGATTGGTTTCGCTGCGGCGTTCGGTGCCATCATGACCTATATGCAGTTGCCCGCCCGCATTACTGCGTTTTTTACCTCCATTTCGGATAACAAGTACGTCATCCTGATGTGTATTAACATCATGCTGCTGCTGCTCGGCACACTGATGGACATGGCCCCGCTCATTTTGATTTTGACGCCCGTACTTCTGCCTGTTGCTGTCTCACTCGGTGTCGATCCCGTTCATTTCGGCATGATTATGATGGTTAACCTGGGGGTTGGATTAATCACACCACCAGTGGGATCAGTGCTTTTCGTTGCCAGTGCGGTGAGTAAGCAGAAGATAGAACAGGTCGTTAAAGCGATGCTGCCCTTCTACTGCGGGCTCTTCGTTGTGCTGATGCTGGTCACCTATATTCCGGCTATCTCACTCTGGCTGCCTAAGCTCTTTGGCGTCCATACGGGTTAACGCACGCACAATTGCGCCATGTTGTTCACCGCAATACAGAACAACATGGTGCTTCTTGCTTTCTTCCTGAAATGTTTTCATCTACCCCCCATCTTATCCTCCTTACGCCCACACGCCGCCCAAGCCGTGATAACGTAGGGCTAATACATCGAATAACGCCTCCTTGTTTCCTCACACTTTCACTATCAGGAATATCTGGCGTATTGGCTCATCCGGCAGGATTGAATAGAAAAGGTAATAGTGGTTATGACAAGCAAAAAAACGGCAACAGCGTTAGTCTCCGCAGGGCGCAGTAAGAAATTCACTCAAGGTTCCGTCAATCCCGTTATTCAACGTGCCTCCTCTCTGGTATTCGATACCGTGCAGGACAAGAAACACGCCACCATTAACCGTGCCAAGGGTGCGCTATTCTACGGTCGCCGTGGCACACTGACCCATTTCTCCTTTCATGAAGCGATGGTGGAACTGGAAGGCGGTGCAGGCTGTGTGTTGTATCCATGCGGTGCAGCGGCTATCTCTAACGCGATTCTCTCTTTCGTTGCAGCGGGTGACCATGTGCTGGTGACCGGTTCAGCCTACGAACCCACACAGGGTTTCTGTAATACAGTCCTCAGTAAGCTGAACGTCAGCACTACCTATTTCGATCCACTTATCGGTGCCAACATTGCCGAACTGATCCAGCCTAATACCAAAGTGGTCTTTCTCGAATCGCCCGGATCCATCACGATGGAAGTCCATGATGTACCGGCAATAGTACAAGCCGTACGCCGCATCAATCCTGACATCGTTATCATGATTGATAATACCTGGGCGGCAGGCATCTTATTCAAAGCGTTCGACTTTGATATTGATATTTCTATTCAGTCAGCTACCAAATATATTGTTGGTCACTCCGATGCCATGATTGGCACCGCTGTCGCTAATGAACGCTGCTGGGAACAACTACGCGAGCACTCTTATCTGATGGGCCAAATGGTAGACGCCGATAGCGCTTATGTCGCCAGCCGTGGCCTGCGCACACTGGGCGTTAGACTCAAACAGCATCAGGAAAGCAGCATCCGCATTGCGAAATGGCTGTCGGAGCAGCCCGAAGTCGCGGTGGTGAACCACCCGGCCTTACCTGAGTGCAAAGGACATGAATTCTATGTACGTGACTTTAGTGGCTGCAACGGCCTGTTTTCCTTCGTCTTGAAAGAGAAGCTCAGCCAAGAAGCACTGGCAAGCTATCTGGATCATTTTGAACACTTCAGCATGGCGTATTCCTGGGGGGGCTTTGAGTCGCTGATTCTGGCGAATCAGCCGGAAGATCTGGCTGCCATCCGTCCTGCTGGCGGCGTGGATTTTACCGGCACACTTATTCGGTTACATATTGGACTTGAAGACAGTGACGATCTGATCGACGATCTGGCCGCGGGTTTCAGCAGGCTGCGCGCTTAGTCTGGCAAGACGTCAGCAGGCTCACTGCGGCCAAACGGCAGGAAATAAAATATCAGCGGGCAATAAAATATAGAAAGTGTGACGGCCATAAAGCCGCCACATCTTGATTTCCCCTGCGACGCGCTGGGGAATGCGTTATCATAATCATGAGTCAACGCTTACCAAAAACCGCGTTACCTTAACCAAAATTAAGCATTAAGCCTTGTCGCGTTCTCACAATACGGCAAGGCATTTTGCCCAACCGATTTTAGGGCTTGATAGGCAGTAGATTTCAGGTAATTCAGCGTTCCATCGCCGCAGGCCTGAGAGATAGTGAATATCGTCACTGGCGGGATGTAATATGAGTGTGGTTCACGACATTATTCAGGCGCTCTGGCAGCAGGATTTTAGTGCACTGGCCGATCCCCATGTCATTTGGGTGGTTTACGGCATCTTGTTCACAACGCTGTTTCTGGAAAACGGCCTGCTGCCTGCCTCTTTTCTGCCCGGCGACAGCCTACTGCTGCTCACCGGTGCCATGATTGCCAAAGGTGTGATGAGCTTTTTCCCTACGATGGTTCTGCTTACCGTCGCGGCCAGCCTCGGCTGCTGGCTCAGCTACCTCCAAGGGCGCTGGCTGAGCGATACGCGTCTGGTAAAAGGTTGGCTGTTGCAGCTTCCTGCGCATTACCACCAGCGTGCTCATCACCTGTTCCACCGTCACGGCCTGATGGCGCTGCTGGTTGGCCGCTTTTTAGCGTTTATCCGCACGCTGCTGCCAACGATGGCGGGTATTTCTGGGTTAAACAATACGCGTTTCCAAATTTTCAACTGGCTCAGCGGGCTGCTGTGGGTCGGGGGAATTGTCACGCTCGGCTATGCACTCAGCCACATTCCACTGGTCAAACGCCACGAAGATCTGGTGATGACCGCACTGATTCTGCTCCCGATTATTTTGCTGGTTAGTGGCCTGATTGGCATGGCTGTCGTGGTGTGGCGTAAAAAACGTGCCGTCGCCTAATCGGTAACTGCACGCTTTCTCAACGCACTCAGTTTCCCTCAACCGCCATATTGCTGGCCTTTAATCTCGCGACTTCATCGCCCGGTGTCGCACCGAAATAGCGTTTAAATTCTCGGCTAAACTGCGACACGCTCTCATACCCTACGCGAACGGCCGCCACACCTGCTCTCAGCCCCTCATTGATCATCAGCATGCGCGCTTTGTGTAAGCGGTAGGATTTCAGGTACTGCAACGGCGATGTATTGGTGACCGCTTTGAAGTTATGGTGAAATGCAGACACGCTCATGTTCACTTCCGCCGCCAGCTGTTCCACATTCAGGCTATCGGCATAGTGATTTTCGATACGTCGCAGAGACTTGGCAATCTGGCTGAAGTGCGTATGCCGATTGACCAACGCCTGTAATGCCGCACCGCGTTCACCGCAGAGCATATGATAGATAATCTCGCGCACAATCGTCGGGCCCAGCACACGGGCATCACGCGGGTTATCCATCGCATCCAGTAGCCGTTCCACAGCACACAGAATTTCATCGGTCAGCGGCGCACTGTTCACGCCGCACGTACAGGAACAGGGGCGAGTCGTGCTATCGTCGTCACCAATGTCGATCAACAAATCCTGAAGCATCTGGATATCGATACGGATCGCCATCCCCACCAATGGATGTTCGGCGCTGGCTATCGTTTCACATTCGAACGGCAGCGGGACGGTCATCAACAGGTAGTTTTCAGGGTCATACTGGAAGGTTTTTCCGCCCAGATAACCAATCTTTTGGCCCTGAAAAATGATGACGATCGTCGGTTCATACATGACTGGCACACGCGGATGATGTTGCTCCGTGTACAGAATTTTGACCTGCGGGACGAGCGAAGGCGTGGTCCAGCTTTTGGTCGAACGGCGTATTGCCTGTTGAACGATGCGCTGCCGTACCGTCTGCGGCTCAGGCTGACTTTCCGTCAACATGACTTGAGTGTGCGTCACCATGATGTTATCTCGCTACTGGTTTGCTTTTCCTGCCCGAAGCCTCTCTCCTGACAGAAGAAACAAAATGACATACTCGTGAATTATTATCACCCTTTTCTCCTGTATTTTGTAGAAATAGGCAATAAGCAAACAGAAATGTGCATTGAACGTCTTACGTGGGTTGATGACAATATTGAGCATACCGTTACCCTTTCATCCCACGGGAAAAGACATGAATAAAACGATTGAACTGTTCACCTCACACCGCAGTGAACGTAGCTATCTTGATAAAGCGATCCCCGAAGACGTGCTGGATGCCATTATTCAGTCTGCGCATCTGGCACCGACCTCCGTGAACTCTCAGCAGGTCTCGCTCATCGTCACCCGCGACCCGGAACGCAAAGCCCGCATTGCCGAATTGGCTGGCGGCCAGCCGTGGATTGCCCAAGCACCGGTCTTCATCACCGTAGTGCTGGATATGCATAAAACGCAGGTCGGAATTGCCATGAGCGATAAGCAGCAGCACGCCCATGAAAGCATAGAAAGCCTGATTTCCGGCACAACGGATGTCGGCATCGCGCTCGGCACGCTGATGGCCGCCGCACGCTCGTTTGGGCTGGGCATCGTCCCGATTGGCGGCATTCGTCGCGAGCCGCAGGCGATGATCGACTTTCTGGAACTGCCTGAACTGACGTTCCCCGTCGCCGGCGTCGCTATCGGTTACGTGGACACACCTGCGCATCAGAAACCGCGCCTGCCGCTGAATTCCTTCCGTCATGATGAAACCTATCATCAGGACGTTCTGCCTGCGGCGATCGAACAATATAACCACACGCTGGTGACACACTGGCAGCAAACCGGTCGCACAGACGGCGACAACTGGGGTGACAACACCGCCAGCTACTATCAGCACATTTATTTCCCGAAAGTCTTACCCGCTATCCTCCAACAGGGCTTTAAACTGGACAAATAACCTATGCTCAATTTCACACTTCATACCCCTACCAAGATTTTGTTTGGCGAAGGCCAGATTGCTGAATTAGGCAAAGAAATTCCTGCCGATGCCCGTATCCTCATCACCTACGGCGGCGGCAGCGTGAAGCACAATGGCGTGCTGGATCAGGTCTATCGCGCATTAGAAGGCCGCAACGTACGCGAGTTTTCTGGCATTGAACCAAACCCGACTTACGAAACGCTGATGAAAGCCGTCGAGGTCGTTCGTGCAGAGAAGATTGATTTCCTGTTGGCCGTTGGCGGGGGGTCTGTCGTCGATGGCACGAAATTTATCGCTGCGGCCGCAGATTATCAGGCCGCGCAAGACCCGTGGCATATCCTGCAAACTGGCGGCGCGGAAATCGATCGCGGCGTCGCGATGGCAGCCGTACTCACCCTGCCAGCGACGGGTTCGGAATCCAATAACGGCGCGGTCATCACCCGTAAATCGACCAACGATAAGCTCGCCTTCCTTTCACGTTACACCCAGCCGCTTTTCGCCGTACTCGACCCGGTGGTGACGTACACCCTGCCCGCTCGCCAAATTGCAAACGGCGTGGTCGATGCCTTCGTTCACACCGTTGAACAGTACCTGACGTATTCTGTCGATGCCAAAGTACAGGACCGTTTTGCGGAAGGCTTGCTGCTGACGCTGGTTGAAGAAGGCCCGCGTGCGCTGGCAGAACCGGAAAATTACAAGGTCAGAGCTAATGTGATGTGGAGCGCCACGATGGCGTTGAACGGTCTGATTGGCGCAGGCGTGCCGCAGGACTGGTCAACCCACATGCTGGGACACGAATTAACGGCGCTGCATGGTCTTGACCATGCCCAAACGCTGGCTATCGTCCTGCCCGCCATGCTGGCAGCAAGAAAAACCCAGAAGCGCGACAAACTGCTGCAATACGCCGAGCGCGTCTGGAACCTGCGCGACGGTAGCGAAGATCAGCGCATCGACGGCGCGATTGCCGCTACGCGTGACTTCTTCGAGAAAATGGGCGTACCGACCCGCATGTCTGACTATCAGTTGGATGGCAGCTCCATTCCGACACTGGTGGCCAAACTCAACGAGCATGGCCTGACCGCGCTGGGCGAGCACCGCGACATTACGCTGGAAGAAAGCCAGAAGATTTACGAAGCGGCGCGCTAAGCCCCTCCGTTCTTACCCCTTCGAATGATAGGAGAAAACGCGATCATTTAAATAACACTAATACCCTCAACTCAATGCTGTGTCTGTTAAGGGGAGCCAATCGGCTAATACTGGTCACTTAAGCCCGTGATTAGGGGAAACCCGCAGGGAGGCCTCACCCCTGTGGTCGCCCCGTGTATCTCGATGCTTAAACGATCGGCATGCGCCAATCGGCTCCCTTTATCATCGGACAATCCATAACTGCTGCATTTTTCTACTAGAATGAAATCATATGCCTGTTCCTGCTAGGGATCACATTCCGCTATTTTCGTGATATGAACAGGTCGCCCATCCAGTTAACTCTATGATATTTTTATGGATTAACGGATATAAAAGGAGAATGAGATGACGCAACCGAAAGTTAAGCTGACGGACGGCAATATCATGCCCCAATTGGGCCTTGGTGTCTGGCGAGCAAGCAGTGAAGACACGGTGATCGCCGTGACTGAAGCATTGTCCATCGGTTATCGGGCGATCGATACCGCCGCTATTTATAAGAACGAGGAAGCCGTCGGTCAGGCGCTGAGTTCAGCGAATTTGCCGCGTGAGGAGGTATTCATCACCACCAAGCTCTGGAATGGCGATCACACCAATCCCCAGAAGGCGCTGGAAGAAAGCCTGAGAAAACTTCGGTTAGATTATATCGATCTCTACCTGATTCACTGGCCGCTCCCGCAGCAGAACACTTTTGTGGATGCCTGGCGCGGGCTCATCAAACTCCAGGAACAGGGGCTGGCAAAAAGCATTGGTGTCAGTAATTTCCACATTCACCACTTACAGCGCTTACAGGAAGAAACGGGCGTATTGCCGGTCATCAATCAGGTCGAGCTGCATCCTCTTCTCCAGCAAAGACAGCTGCACGCCTGGAATGCGACGCATCATATCCAGACCGAGTCCTGGAGCCCACTGGCACAGGGCGGCGAGGGCGTTTTTGACCACCCAATTATCCGTAAACTGGCGACAAAATACGGGAAAACGCCGGCACAAATCGTGATTCGCTGGCATTTAGACTGTGGGCTGGTGGTGATTCCTAAATCGGTGACGCCTTCCCGCATCAAAGAAAACTTCGAAGTATTCGATTTCCGTCTGGATAAAGACGAGCTGGGTGAAATTGCCACGTTGGATAGCGGGAAGCGACTCGGGTCGGACCCAGATGCACCGAGAAACGACTAAGCGCTACTCTACGGCTAAGCGCTAGTCCACCTGTAATGCCAGCATTCCCATGCTGGCATGTTTCTTCTAATCGGCAAACTGAATTTCATACACATCGCTACGGCACTGCGCCTCGCTGTATTCCAACAGTTCACCCCGATCGTTATAAATATGCAGTTGGCAATACAGCGCTGGCGCCTCTGCCGCGATACCAAGCAGCGTGGCGACCTCTGCCGCACAGGTAATGGCTTTGAAACGATAGCGCTTTTTGTCCGGCGTGATCCCACGCGTCATCCAATATTGATAGAGGGATTGCTCAAGCGCTTTCGGGTCAGGCAGGAATTTTTGCGGTATCCAGGTCGCTTCCAGCGAAACAGGTTCGCCATTACTCAGCCGCACGCGCCGCAGATAGGTAACGGCCTCGCCTTCCGGCAAAGACATTTTTGCCGCGATGGCAGCAGGTGGAACCTGTATCGTCTTCTCCAGCCATAAGCTCCCAGCGACGCCACCCTGTTTCAGTACCAGCGCGGTGAACCCTTCATCTTCGACGCTCAACGCATAGTGGAGCCGTTGAGCGACGCGGGTTCCCACACCCTGCTGACGAACAATCAGCCCCTTTTCTTCCAGCAGCGACAAGGAACGGGAAACTGTTACGCGCGATAATCCCAGCTGTTGCGCAATCAATCTTTCCGCAGGTAAGAACTGGCCTGCTAACGCCTTCCGACGGTTGATTTCTGACTCAAGCAACGACGCGAGCTGCATATAGCGAGGCGCCGATGATGCCTCAGCCAGCTGCTCCCTGACCCAAAGCAGTAATTCCCGCATAGTGCAGCCTTTTTAGTGGCGCAGCATTCTGGCTGCGTGCAGGTTAAAACAGGGAGTGAACCTGATTTCATCACGAAACGAAACGCTCAGACGCTTAACTATTTGTAATAAAACGTTTTTTATCACCTTCCAGACCTGGAACAGCATGCGGTTCAAAACGTGATTCACCCTTAATTCATCACAACATCAATCTATAAGGTATCGTCCGCACGGCTTCGCATCTTTAATCTTGGTTTGTCTGAATAGAGGTGGATCACATTAAGAAATCGGTGGATACCAGAAACACTACCGTCACACGTGTCACGGCAGAGGGATAAGGGCGGAAGGGGATGCAGGCGGTTTACATCGCCGACTGTACGATGAGCTGTCCCGTTGAACCACGGTCGGCCAATTCCAGCGTTTGGCTGTAATACAGGAAGGGGAATGCCATTGAGGAAGGCTGCATGAAATAAACCAGCAGCTCGACATCGTTATCCACCCACACCGTATCTTTCCAGCCGCTGTCTTCCACTGCCGGCGGGCCGCCATTCGCGCTGCGCACAAGGAATTTCACACCCTGAATATGGAAAGCCTGCGGCGTGTCGGCGTGAATAATCCAGCGCTCACAGCGGCCAAGCTGCGTTTGTACATCGGCACGTGTCATGTCCCACATCGCACCGTTGATGCCGGGCAAGCTGTCACCCAAACGGAATTCGCGCGTGCGGCTGATGCTGCCTTCAATGATATTGTCGGCCAACAGGCGCATCGGCAGGTTGTCCGTCACCAATGGCAGCAGGCCCGTCGGCTTAAGAGTGAGTATTTGCGCAGAAATCAGGATGCTGGAAGGCTCAAATAAGCCGCGCAGGCGATCCATAATCCCAGCCGATTCCCCTGCCGTCAGCGTGACGTCTTCACCCTGCGACATGTCGATCAGAATCTCACGCCGTTCGCCGGGTGCGAGAGAAAGCTGGTTCACCGCCATCGGTGCCGGTAGCAATCCTTGATCGCTGGCGATCACATGCATCGCCCGAGCATCGCTCAGCCGCATCACGTAACGCCGGGAGTTCGACGCGTTAAGCAATCTCAGACGCACCCAGCCACGGGACACTTCAACAAAGGGGTTTTGGATGCCGTTAACTAACAGCGAATCCCCCACGAAGCCACCGCTAGAAGGCGGGTTATAGATAGGAACACCAAAATTATCCAGTCGTTTATCCTGAATAATCAATGGGAAATCATCAACACCGTAGTGATTGGGCAGCGGCAGGGCTTTACTGGCTCGGTCTTCCACCAGCCATAGTCCAGCCAGCCCGTTATAGATATGAGGTGCCATGCGGTTCGGCGTATTCGCATGATACCAGCAGGTCGCCGACGGCTGACGAATAGGCAATACGGGTGACCAATCGGTTCCCGGAGAAATGATGCGGGCAGCGCCCCCCATCAGCGGACCCGGCACCTGCAACCCACCGATCGTCATCGCGACAGGCTCATTCAACCGGTTACTGTAAATCAGCTTAACGTCATCGCCGTCATAGACGCGTACCGTCGGCCCTAAATAACGGCTATTGATGCCCCAAATGGCTGTCTTACGATCGCCGGAAAATGCCCAATGCGCACGCTGCATGGTCAGAAAAAGAGGCTGGCCTCGGCGCGACTCCAGTAATGGCGGTATCGGCAATGCGGCGGAACTCCCACTGGCTTTAGCCGTCAGTGGCGTCATTCCCGCACATAACGCAAGGCCCGATGCCTGAATAAACTGACGTCGGCTGAGTGACATAATGACTCCGTAAATCCATTAACCGTAAGCAAAGTTTAACTTCCGATTGGTTCTTGAATAAACAATCGGAAGAAATAATCGCGTAACCCGATGGGGTAAGTTTATTTTTTGTCTGCCGCTTCGCGCGCCGCCACTTCTGCATCCAGCTCGGCAATCTTGGCAGCCATCACATCATGGCAGTGTGAAGCCAGCTCGCGAACCTGATCTTTGGTATACGCGCGGGTGTCAATGGGCGGCAACATTTCTACGATAACGAGGCCGTTATTCCAGCGGTTCAATTTCACTTTATTGCTGGTCGTAGAAACGCAAATCGGCACAATCGGCACTCCTGCACCAATCGCGGCATGAAAAGCACCAGTTTTGAATGGCAACAGACCGCGTCCACGGCTACGCGTACCTTCGGGGAACATCCAGATAGACGTGTTTCGTTCTTTAATGTGCTTCACCACCTGAGCGATGGTGCCATGCGCTTTCGCGCGGTTTTCGCGATCAATCAGCAAATTCCCCGTCAGCCAGTAGAGCGGCCCAAAGAACGGGATCCACAGTAGGCTTTTCTTACCCACAGTAACCGTACGCGGCTGGACGGCTTTGGATACCGTGACCATATCGTAATTATTCTGATGATTCGCGATATAGATGCAGTTGCCGTAATGCGCGGCTTCTTCCGGTATCCGCATTTCTACTTTCAGGCCAAACACCGTGGACAAACGCCCAAAAAGATGGCCGAAGGTCGCCACATGACGGGGATTTCTAGGGCTGAACAGGCAGTAGAACAAGCCAAAAACACAGACCAAAATCGAAAAGATAATGACAATAAAAAAACGAAAAATGGATAACATAGCAACCTCATTAGCCAACAGCCGCCGCTAGTATAGCGATTTCGCGCTGAAACACACGGTGATTCAATTTGCTGCAAGATGGCAACCGGAAACTAAAGAAAGGCGGTATTACACCGCCTTTCTCAACCTGCACAGGACAATACGGAGGGGTTACTCTTCGCTGCTGCCGGTGCTAATCTGCTGCGGTGCATCCACCTCAATCCGGTCGATGCGCTGTAGCCCACGCAGCAACGTGCCTTTCCGCCCGCGCTCCCCCTGATACTTCTGAAGCTCGTTCGGACGCAGCACCAGCTTACGTTTACCGAAATACAGCGTGACGGAAGCCTGTGGTGGTAGCAGATACAGCCAAGCCAGACGGTCTTTACCTTCAGCAAAATCAGCCGAGGAGATGGACACTATCTTGTTGCCTTTGCCTTTCGACAACTGTGGCAGATCGGAGACAGGGAACAACAGCATTCTGCCTGCGGCAGTGATCGCCATCAGCAGGTTATCATCACCGAGGATCTCGATAGGCGCCAGCGCCTTCGCATTATCCGGCAGCGTAATAATCGCTTTACCCGCACGGTTGCGCGCGACCAGATCGTTGAAAGTACACACGAAGCCGTAGCCTGCATCCGATGCCATCAGCAGCGGCTGATCGTCTGCGGCCATCAGAACCTGTTCAATCGTTGCGCCCGGCGGCGGCGTGAGCTTGCCCGTCAGCGGCTCGCCCTGACCACGTGCGGAAGGCAGCGTGATCGGGTCCAGCGCGTAGCTGCGGCCGGTGGAGTCAATAAACACCACAGGCTGATTACTCTTACCTTTCGCGGCAGCGCGGAAGCTATCACCCGCTTTGTAACTCAGGCCAGCAGGATCGATGTCATGCCCTTTGGCGCTGCGTACCCAGCCCATTTCCGACAGCACAATGGTGACCGGTTCGGACGGCACAAAGTCGTGCTCGCTCATCGCTTTCGCTTCGCTGCGTTCATGCAGCGGCGAACGACGATCGTCGCCATAGGTTTGCGCATCCGCCTGAATTTCTTTCTTAATCAAATTGCTGAGCTTACGATCTGACGCCAGTAGCGCTTGAAGCTGATCGCGCTCTTTTGCCAGATCGTCCTGCTCACCACGGATTTTCATCTCTTCCAGCTTGGCCAAATGGCGTAATTTCAGCTCTAGGATCGCTTCAGCCTGTGTTTCGCTCAGGCTGAACTGGCGCATCAGTACCGGCTTCGGCTCATCTTCCGTGCGGATGATATGAATGACTTCATCAATATTCAGGAACGCAATCAGCAAACCTTCTAGGATATGCAGGCGCTTGAGCACTTTTTCCAGACGGTAGTTCAGACGGCGGCACACCGTATCACGACGGAATACCAGCCACTCGCTCAGGATCTCGACCAGCCCTTTCACGCTAGGACGACCATCCAGACCGATCATGTTCATGTTAACGCGATAGCTCTTTTCCAGATCGGTCGTAGCGAACAGGTGATTCATCACCTGATCCATATCGATACGGTTCGAGCGCGGCACCAGCACCAGACGGGTTGGATTCTCGTGATCGGATTCATCGCGCAGATCTTCCACCATCGGCAGCTTCTTCGCGCGCATCTGGCTAGCAATCTGTTCCAACACTTTGGCACCGGAAACCTGATGTGGCAGCGCGGTAATAACGACATCACCGTCTTCTTTCTTCCAGACGGCGCGCATACGCACCGAGCCGCGGCCATTCTGGTAGAGTTTGCGCACTTCCTCGCGCGGCGTAATGATTTCGGCTTCCGTAGGGAAATCCGGCCCTTGAACATGCTGCAATAACTCGTCCAGCGAAGCCTTCGGGTTTTCCAGCAGCATGACCGCAGCGGCGGCGACTTCGCGCACATTATGCGGTGGAATATCCGTTGCCATCCCGACGGCGATTCCGGTAGTGCCGTTCAACAGAATATTCGGCAGACGCGCAGGCAGCATCTTCGGCTCTTGCATCGTACCGTCAAAGTTCGGGATGTAATCAACCGTACCCTGTCCTAACTCAGACAGCAGGATTTCAGCATATTTGGACAGCCGCGATTCGGTATAACGCATGGCGGCGAAGGATTTCGGATCGTCCGGCGCCCCCCAGTTCCCCTGACCATCCACCAGCGGATAGCGATAAGAGAACGGCTGCGCCATCAGCACCATCGCTTCATAGCAGGCGCTGTCGCCGTGTGGGTGGTATTTACCCAGCACATCGCCCACGGTACGGGCGGATTTTTTAAATTTGGCGCTGGCATTCAGCCCCAGTTCGGACATCGCATACACAATACGACGCTGCACAGGCTTCAGGCCATCGCCAATGAACGGCAATGCCCTGTCCATGATGACGTACATGGAATAATTCAGGTATGCATTTTCGGTAAACGTGCGCAGCGCAAGGCTTTCTGCGCCGTCATGAGTCATCTCACTCATTTCTCTCATTTCCCTCACATCGCGGCGCGATGGTTACGCTTTCCGGCACGCCATAGCGGCGGTATGTTTGGCGGGAATAGTACCTTATCTGATGAGGTGATGTCACAGGGAACAATCTCGCTGAGCACCGTGTCGCGGCTTCACGCCGTTCATGGCTGATGTGAATCCGGCTGCGGCGAGAAAAGAAGGTTAGCGGTAGCGATAGACGTTCGGATGATCGGCGGTCATCGTCTCGCCATAGACGGATATTGATGGCTGATCGGGTCGCAGCATAGGCTTTCCCCTACGACCAAGCAGAATACCCTCAACGGCAGCAGCAAAAGACGCCCCTTCAAACCAGAACGCATCATGTATAAAGCTCATTCCATAACAGACACCGGTCATATCCATAAGCAGCGCACCGTGCGAGTGATGAGTTTCGCCGATCAGAATCAGCGTCGTAGCCAGAATACCTTGCCACTCCAGCAGCGTGTCATCGTCCTGCAAATCTTCATTGCCGCCAAAAATAATGTCGCCACTGGCACACGTTTCCCCTGCGCCACACTGCCCGACCGTCAGCCCGCCGAATGCGTGCAGGATGGCCGCCGCAGGATGGCTCTCCGGCACAAATGCCGGGACTGATTGTGGTGCGACATCCGGCCAACCCGCCGCCTGAAACAATGGAAGCACGGATTCGGGGATTTCAATCGACATCGTGAGTCATCTCGCGGTAGCTACTAAGGGAAAAGTCAGCGTTGATTCATCGCCCATCGCCTTCGATTGGATAGCGAACACGCCGTTTCATTAAGAATTATTCATCATCATTGCAACGCCAGATGATAATAATTAGCATATTGATAATAGTTATCATTACCACATGATAGCTAATGTTATTCCCGTTTTTGCATTTCCCTTGCAGACGTTAGCGACCAGCACGCCATGTTTCCCCAACGCCGCTGGCCAGAACAACCTTATAGCAGAGTATCACTATGTTAATTAACAAGAATTTAAATAAAATTCTTCTCACCGGCATCTTGACTGGCGTCGCGCTGAACAGCATGGCAGCGGATAGCACCACGGGCAGCAACGCACTCAGCGAGAAGAATCAGGATAATTCAGCAACGAAAGCGGAAAAAACCGACGATGTGATGACAGTGAAATCGCCAAAAATCGAGAAAAAATCGGGGTCGAGTACAACGCTGACGGCCGCAGATATGCAAAAAGAAGGCGGCAACAATTTTGGCACCATCATGCGTTATCAACCGCTGGTGAGCGCAACAGGTGCCAGCGGCGGCAGTAATACGGGGAAAAGCGGTTTCGACCGTGGCGGTTACACGGGCTACAACATTCGCGGCATTGAAAGCAACCGTGTTGCTATCGATACCGATGGTATCGCTCTACCCAATGCCACGGGTCGCAGCTACGCCAGCCGTGCCGGATTCAATACGTTTGGGATGGGACGCGACTATATCGATCCTTACGTGTACAGCCGCGTTGATATTGAGTCAGGCGTCACCTCCGCCGAAAATACCATCAACGCACTCGGAGGCAGTGTCTCCTTTCGACCAAAATCTGCTGATGATTATCTGAAGGCGGGCAAGCAGGATTACTTCGGTTTCCAGAGTGACTACGATTCCGCCAACCATGGTTGGCATAACGGCATCACCACCGCAGGCGGTGATGACGAATTGCGCGGCGTGGTCGTGCTCAGCCGCCGCGACGGCCAGCAAACGCGTAATAACAGCGACGAGATCGCCGCTTACCCCGCCAACTGGCACTCTAACGCCATTTTGGCGTCCGGTATTTGGCAGGCCAACGACGAGCATCAGCTCACTGGAACGCTGGATTACTACCACAAAACCAACCACACCCATTATGACTACTGGGGTAGCCTGCCAAACGGCAACAACACCATTTACGGCACCGCGCAACAAAGCAGCGAGACACGCCGCTGGACCGCCAGCCTGAAAGATCGCTGGACGCCCGTTAACAATACGCTGGTCGATTTGGTTGATAGCCGTATTTACTTCCAAAACAGCGAATCACACGACAACACCTGGCTGCCCGCAACCACTGGGATGGCGGCAGCGGATAGCCACCGTGTCTATTCCGACTACAATGTCACCACCTATGGGTTCGATACCCATATGGTGAAAAGCTGGGATCGCCACGAATTCAGTTGGGGTCTTAATGCCAGCCAAAGCAAAACAGAGCGCCCGTTCAGGCAATCGCCGAATCAAACGGGTTCCAATAACATCATGCAGCCAGAAGCCGATAGTAACAGCTACACCGTCGGCGGCTTTGTGCAGGATACCGCTACGTGGGATCTGGCGGGACACGCCTTCTCGGTTGTCCCTGCCGTACGCACCATTCATCAACGCACCAAACCGACCAATACGGTTCGCCTGAGCGGTGACGGAAGTGTCATCAGTGAATCCGATGTCAACAAGCTGTACGGTAAAGCCAACAGTGATACGCAAGTCCTGCCTTCACTGAGCTTCCTCTATGACATCACCCCAACGCTGACAACCTATGTGCAGTACCGTCGCGGGGCGCAGTTCCCAGATGCCAGCCAGCTTTATGGCAGCACCAACCTGGACGCCAACTATGCCGGACCGTTCCAGTATGCCTTTATCGGCAACAGCGACCTCAAGACGGAAACCAGCAACAACGTCGAATGGGGCTTAAAAGGTGAAGCGACGGAGGGAATCACCTTCCGTACCGCACTGTTCTACAACACGTATAAGAATTTTATCGCCAACACCCGCTACCGTCGTAGCGCTAACCCCGATAAATTCACCAATGTGCCAAGTAATATCAGTACGATATATCAGGCAGAAAACCGCGATAAAGCGTATATCTACGGCGGCGAAGTCAGCAGCAAGATACAGCTAGGCACCTGGTTCCCGTCCGTTGATGGACTCAGCACCACGCTGGCGTTTGGCTACACCAAAGGTCAATCGAAATCCCGCTACCTTGGCGATCGTTATGTCGATCTCGACAGCGTGGCTCCGATGAAAGCCGTGATAGGTATCGCCTACGACGACCCTGCACAGCGCTACGGTGCTGCCGTGACATCGACCTTCCAGAAAGGGAAACAGGCGAAAGATACCAATCGTGAAAGCTATTCCAATGCAGGCAACGCAATCACCGCATCGAGTGCCGAATATATGCGCATTCCCGGCTACGGCATGGTTGACCTGACGGCTTACTATCGCATCAGCAAGAACGTGAAAGTTAACGGCGGCGTGTATAATCTGACTGACCGTAAATATTGGGATTATCTCAGCAGCCGTCAGATTGAGACCAACGACCGTCAGGGGCAGTATGACCGCGCCCTCTCCGTACAACCAGGTCGTTCCTTCCAATTGGGCGTGAACGTGGACTTCTAATCCGCATCACTCACGCTGTCATTGAACAGGCGATGCCTCATTCGGGCATCGCCACCACTCAGGCAAGAATGCACACCGCAGCTTTAGGCGTTAGATCCACCATCCACGGTGATCCCAGTTCCCGTAATCTGTCGAGCCCCTGGGCTAGCTAGAAAAGCCACTGCAGCAGCAATGTCCTCGGGTTTGCCATAATGACCGAGTGCAATCAACGCTCGTTGCGCTTCTGCGTAATCGCCATCAGCCGGATTCATATCTGTATCAGTTGACCCCGGATGCACCAAATTCACAGTGATGCCATTCGGCCCCAACTCACGTGCCAGCCCGCGGGTGAAAGAAAGTAACGCAGATTTGGACATTGCGTACACCGACAATCCCGGTATAGAAACACGCTCAGCGGCACTCGATCCTATAGAGATAATGCGGCCGCCCTGACCTAAGTGTGGAATTGCCGCTTGCGATGCCAGCACCACAGCACGCACGTTCACGTTCAGCGTGTCATCAATATCTGCAAGGCTCAGTTGTGACAACATGCCGCCACGAGCAACCCCTGCGTTATTGACCAGGATATCCAGACCGCCCAGCATTTGTGCCGCTTCATTCACCGAACGCACAACGGCTTCGGCGTCCGCACTATCGGCCTTTATCGCGAAGGCACGACGGCCTTTTGATTCAATCGCCCGCACCACGTCCAATGCCCTAGCCTCAGAGTTCTGGTAGGTGATCGCCACATCTGCGCCTTTTTCCGCCAGTTCAAGCGCAATAGCCGCGCCAATACCGCGAGATGCGCCGGTCACCAGCGCTTTTTTACCTGCAAGTTCAGTCATTGCTTCCCCTATTTTGTAATGATTGATATATAATTTTATAAGCGCCCTATGGGTAACCGTCAATTTATTTATGTAACGAACGATGCAGAATTCACTTAATTCTAAAAACGCCTCAACGGAACGCCCCGCCAAAGGGCGGCCGCGTGGGTTCGATCGCGAAAAAGCGCTAGAAAAGGCGACATATCTTTTCTGGCGCAAGGGCTTTTCAGCCACTTCTTTGTCCGATCTCACTGCTGCGATGGGGATTGGGTCGCCCAGCCTATATGCCGCGTTTGGGTCAAAAGAGGAACTGTACGCCGAAGCGGTTCGCTACTACACCGAACACTACGGTCCACGCGTTTGGGCGGGTTTCGATAGCGCTCAGACGGCTCGTGACGCCGTTCAAGCCTACCTGATGGATTCAGCCGCAGCACTCACAGGTACGAACGGCTCAGACGATCCTCCCGGCTGCATGCTCGCGCTGTCCGCCGTCGGCGAAGAGGGAAATACCACCCTTGGCGCTATCGTGCGGGATGCACGCGCACAGGCGCTGAAAAAGCTAGAAACACGCTTTGAGCAAGCGGTTTACGAGGGGGAATTAGACGCCGCGCTGAACGTTAACGGACTGGCGCGCTATGTTTTCGCGATACAGGGCGGAATGGCGCTGCAATCACGCGATGGCACCAGCCGCACAGAACTTGAGAATATCGTTCAATGCGCCCTGTCAGGATGGGATGCGCAGGTGAGATGTGAGAAACGTTGAGCCGCAGTGGTTAACCAGCACCGTAAAGAAAACGACAAAGTCGGGCGAACAGTCTTAAGGATCAGTGGCAAGGCCATTTGCTGAAAACTGAAAAGAAGAAAGCCGGCTGTATCATGAGCGTTTTGCTCACCATACAGGCAGCTTGTCACTTTTTGTTTGGCTAATGCAGGAGTCGGTAGTTAGACCTCGATCTCCGCCTTGTCACCCTTCTCTTGCAGCCAGTTGCGGCGATCTTCCGAGCGTTTCTTCGCCAGCAGCATATCCATCATCGCCATTGTCTGATCGATGTCGTCTTCGTTGATGGTCAACTGCACCAGACGGCGCGTATTCGGATCCAGTGTGGTCTCGCGCAGTTGTAGCGGGTTCATTTCGCCCAATCCTTTAAAACGCTGAACGTTTGGCTTGCCTTTCTTGCGCTTAAGCTGTTCCAGCACGCCCGCTTTTTCCTCTTCGTCCAGCGCGTAGTAAACCTCTTTGCCCAGATCGATACGGTACAGCGGCGGCATCGCGACATAAACGTGACCACCCTGAACCAGCGCTCGGAAATGGCGAACAAACAGCGCGCACAGCAGCGTCGCAATGTGCAAGCCATCGGAATCCGCATCCGCCAGAATACAGATCTTACCGTAACGCAGTTGGCTGAGATCGTCGCTGTCAGGATCTATGCCGATCGCCACCGAAATATCGTGCACTTCCTGCGACGCCAGAACCTCATCGGAGGACACTTCCCAGGTATTCAGGATCTTCCCTTTCAGCGGCATGATCGCCTGGAATTCACGCTCGCGCGCCTGCTTCGCCGAGCCACCCGCCGAATCCCCTTCCACCAGAAACAGCTCGGTTCGGCTGAGATCCTGTGAGGTACAATCGGCCAGTTTTCCCGGCAGTGCCGGCCCACTAGTCAGCTTTTTACGCACCACTTTTTTGGCGGCACGCATACGGCGCTGCGCGCTGGAAATCGCCAGCTCGGCCAGTTGCTCCGCCGCTTGCACATTTTGGTTCAACCACAGGCTGAACGCGTCTTTCACCACGCCGGATACAAACGCGGCACACTGGCGAGAAGAAAGGCGTTCTTTGGTCTGCCCGGCAAACTGCGGTTCCTGCATTTTAACCGACAGCACATAAGCACAACGTTCCCAGATATCGTCTGCGCTCAGCTTCACGCCACGCGGCAGAATATTGCGGAATTCGCAAAATTCACGCATCGCATCCAGTAGCCCCTGACGCAAACCGTTAACGTGCGTCCCACCCATTGGCGTCGGAATCAGGTTAACGTAGCTTTCCGTCAGCAGTTCACCGCCTTCCGGTAGCCAGAGCAACGCCCAGTCTACGGCTTCGGTCTCGCCAGCAATCGACCCCAGAAACGGTTTTTCTGGCAGCGTGATAAGGCCATTCACCGCTTCACACAGGTAGTCATTCAGGCCATCCTGATAGCACCAGCGCTGCTCGGTATTATTAACTTTGTCTTTAAAGATGATTTCCACACCGGGGCATAAGACCGCTTTGGCCTTCAGCAGGTGAGTTAAACGGGAGACGGAAAACCGGGCACTGTCAAAGAACGTCTCATCCGGCCAGAAATGCACGCGCGTCCCAGTGTTACGACGCCCACAGGTGCCCGTTACGGTGAGATCCTGTACTTTATCGCCGTTGGCAAACGCGATGTCATACACTTGACCGTCGCGCTTAACGGTGACTTCAACACGGGTAGACAGGGCGTTCACCACGGAAATCCCTACGCCGTGCAAGCCGCCCGAGAACTGGTAGTTTTTACCGGAAAATTTACCGCCTGCGTGCAGCCGACACAGAATCAGCTCAACGGCAGGCACCCCCTCTTCTGGGTGAATATCCACCGGCATACCACGGCCGTCATCAATCACTTCCAGCGACTGATCGGCGTGCAGAATCACATCAATTCGGCGTGCATGACCCGCCAGCGCTTCATCAACGCTGTTATCTATGACCTCTTGTCCCAGATGGTTAGGACGCGTGGTATCGGTGTACATTCCCGGACGACGGCGCACCGGTTCCAGTCCGCTGAGTACTTCAATCGCATCAGCGTTATAACTTGATTGAGCCATAGTTTGCGTTAATTCTTTGAGTTCAGTGAATGGTGTTTAACGAGCCGCTTTCGGCGGATCGTTTTTCAATGCATAGGTGGTGATTCAGTCTGTCGTGAGCCCTAAAAAATTCACAATCGGTGCGAAAAAGTGCTCAAATCCAACAAAGGCATGATTGCCCCCTGACTCCACAGTTTGACGGCAGGCCGTGTAATACGCGACTGCCTGACGATAATCCAGCACCTCATCCCCTGTCTGCAACAGCAGCCAGAGCAAATCCGGCGATTCCAGTCGGTCAACCTGCATGACCTTCAGATCGTAAACGTGCCGAGACTCTAGCACATATTTTTCACCGGTGTAGGGGTTCTGATATTCGCCCAGATGGTCCAGCAACAGTTCAAACGGCTTCACCGCAGGGTTCACCACCACGGCAGGCAGCATAAAACACTGGGATAACCAGGTGGCATAATAACCACCGAGGGAAGAGCCAACAATGCCCACCGGACGGCCGGCCCGCTCCATAATCAGCGACTCCATCATCTCAGCCGCCTCCGACGGATACGGTGGAAGCTGTGGAATCACCATATCAATTTCAGGATGCTGCTCAGCCAGCCACGTTTGCAGCGCGGTCGCTTTTGCCGACTGTGGCGTACTGTTGAAGCCGTGCAGATAAAGAAGCGTGGGCATTAGTAACCGTCCGAATCCATGTCAGGCAGGAATTCGCTACCCGACAGACGATAAACCTCAGTTTCCAGACGCCCATCCGGCAGCAGATCCAGATAGCGCCAACCCGGCGCGACCTCATCAATCGTGAAGTTAGTACAGTGCGGTTTAAACTGCACGCAGGTCGACGGCGTCGCCAGCAAACGGCGGCCATGCCAGTCAAAATCCATCTCCTGATGAATATGCCCACACAGCACGGTGTTCACCTGCGGATAGCGATCCAGCACCGCAGATAGGCTATGAGCATTACGCAAACTGTGCTGGTCGAGCCAGGTACAGCCGGAAGGATGCGGATGATGGTGTAGTAGTAACAGCGTAAAGCGGTCAGGCTGACTTTTCAGGCTGCGCTCCAACCATTCAAGCTGGTATTCGCTCAGCTCGCCATGCGGGACGCCAAATACTTGGCTATCCAACAGAATTATCTGCCACTTGTCGCCCAACAGCACATGCTTAGACGGCGCAATACCGGCGTCAGCCAGCGCATCGACCATCGCCGGTTGGAAATCATGATTACCGGGAAGCCATACGCAAGGTGCTGGGATCTGCGCAATGCCGCGCGAGAAGTGATGATAGGCCTCCAGCGTGTGATCCTGCGCCAAATCGCCCGTCGCCACGATTAAATCAAACGCATCCTGCCGAGCCTTGATGGCATTCAGCACCGCGTGATAGCTACGATAGGTGTTGATACCCAGCAAGGTTTCATGCTCGCCCGCAAAAAGATGGGTATCCGTTATTTGTAAAATCCTGACTCTGGCGCCACTCGCCACAGGCAGTGTCAACAGGCTTTCCAAATGGTGTCCTTGGTTACGTAAATCTGTCTCTACCCGTCATCTCTCAAATTGCAGAATACGTTAGCTTCCCTTGATGGCCCGACTGTCGCCATCCTGCGCCTTGAAATCTATTGGGTATCGAAAACCGGTATCGACATCGAACCATACGCCAAACAATATTTTAGCCAATCAGCAAGAAACTGATTAATTTGATGCTTTTCGTCACGTTGATGTAACTTCTTATTAGGATAATCATAACGTGCTTTGAAGCGAAAGATCTGCTGGCTGGCACACACTTCCGCAACCAGTGCATCATGATACAGCCTAACGCTCATCATTGGCAGGCTCCAGTAGCTGACAGTGGGTGCTGTCTGCTTAATTTCGACCAATGAGGTATAGCGGGTAGATTCAAGTATCGTCAGTTGATAGACCGCATTATTGGCGTGATAAACCGCGATTTCACCGACTTCATCACTTTTCGGCAGCAAACGCCGTAATTGCATAAAGTTGGTTTCACATAGCCTCATCATGGCGGGGAAATCCGGAGTATAACGTTTCATCAATTCAACCCACCCACGCGCGTTTCAGTTCTTCATGGTGCAACGCCAACCATTGCAAGGCAATGACAGACGCGGCGTTATCAACGATGCCTTCTTCAACCCATTGATAACTTTGCTCACGACTCACGACATGTACACGAATATCTTCATTTTCGTCCGCCAGGCCATGAATGCCTTTCGCTGTTCTAGTATCCACTTCGCCCACCATCACCGCCAGACGTTCACTGGTGCCACCGGGACTGGCGAGATAGTTGATTATCGGTCGACAACGGCCAACCCTTAATCCGGCTTCTTCTTGTGCTTCGCGCCGCGCCACGTCTTCGTGGCTTTCTCCTAACTCAATCATGCCAGCCACCAGCTCAAACAGCCAGGGAGACGCACTAGTGTCATAGGCAGCAATCCGAATCTGTTCTATTAATACCACTTCATCACGCACTGGATCGTAAGGCAACAGCACGACAGCATGGCCACGCTCTAGGATCTCACGACTGACTTCACCGCTCATGCCGCCATTAAACAGGCGATGACGGAAGCGGTAACGCTCCAGCGAAAAAAAACCGTCGTACAGCGTTTCGCGTGCAATAATTTCTACATCATCTTTGGTGAAAGTAACTGGGCCGGATGCGGAAGACGACATGACTGCACTCCTGTAACAAGTATTAATGGAATCCGGTATTGTATGGCGGAATCCGCTGTCATTATACTCATCATTGTTTTTGAACGTTTATTAGGCGTGACGTCGGCGAAGTGAAGGGGGTTCCCGTACATCGCATCACGTTTCGGTACCTTACTGAACAGCAAAACATCGCACTGAATCATCCAAGAGGTCAATTTACCTGACCATTTGGACATATTCCGCTGAAAGATGGCACGTTCAGCTACCTTATCCTATTGGCAGATTCTGATAGAATCGACAATTATTCGTCTACAGACAGCGCTACCATAGCGAGATTGCTGCACAACAAGGAATGCAAATGAAGAAATTGCTCCCTCTTCTGATTGGTCTGAGCCTGGGCGGTTTTAGCGCCATGAGTCAGGCGGAAAACCTGTTACAGGTCTACCAGCAGGCAAAAAGCACCAACCCTGATCTACGCAGCGCTGCGGCAACCCGCGACGCCGCATTTGAAAAGATTAACGAATCACGTAGCCCGTTACTGCCGCAGTTGGGAATCAACGCCGGTTATACCTATAACAAAGGTTACCGTGACAGCAATGGCGTCAACAACAACGAGAAAAGCGCAACATTGCAGTTAACCCAGACGTTGTTCGACATGTCCAAATGGCGTGCGCTGACGTTGCAGGAAAAACAAGCGGGTATTGAAGACGTCACCTATCAGACCGCCCAGCAAAACCTGATGCTGAACACAGCAACCGCCTATTTCAACGTCCTGCGTGCAATTGACTCACTGTCTTACATCAATGCGCAGAAGCAGGCAATTTATCGTCAGTTGGATCAAACGACACAGCGCTTCAACGTCGGTCTGGTCGCGATTACCGACGTACAGAACGCCCGCTCCCAATACGACAGCGTGTTAGCTAATGAAGTGTTGACGCGTAATACGCTGGATAACGCATTGGAATCACTGCGCCAGATTACCGGTAATTTCTACCCACAGTTGGCCGGCCTGAACATCGAGCGTTTCTCTACACAGAAGCCTGAAGCCGTTAACAACCTGCTGAAAGAGGCGGAAAACCGCAACCTGAACCTGTTGTCCGCGCGTTTGAGCCAGGATTTGGCGCGTGAGCAGATTCGCTCCGCCGAAACGGGCTATATGCCAACGCTGGATCTCACTGCATCAACAGGTGTGAGTGATACTCGCTATTCCGGTTCCCGCACAAATAGCGGCAACTTCAACGACACCGACGCAGGGCAACACCGCGTTGGCATTAACTTCACTCTGCCACTTTATAGCGGCGGCGCGACCAACTCTCAGGTGAAACAGGCGCAGCACAGCTACGTCAGCTCCAGTGAACTACTGGAAAGCGCACACCGTTCTGTTATCCAAACGGTACGTTCATCGTTTAACAATATTTCAGCCTCCATCAGCAGCATCAATGCATACAAACAAGCTGAAGTGTCCGCACAAAGCTCTCTGGATGCGATGGAGGCCGGTTATCAAGTAGGCACACGTACTATTGTTGACGTACTGGATGCCACCACCACGCTGTATAACGCCAAACAGCAGCTTTCCAGCGCACGTTATGATTATCTGATCAATCAGCTAAACATCAAATCCGCGCAGGGCACGCTGAATGAAGCCGATCTGCAAGCACTGAATGCATCACTGGGTCAGCCAGTTTCAACCACACCGGCCGTAACGGACAACAGCGCTCCTCAGGCAATCACCGCCTCGGCACAGCGTTAATCAGCGAGTCGCGTTTACACGCATCAAATACAGGGGAACCACGGTTCCCCTTTTTTATTGGTTCACGCTTAAGCGCGATAAACCTTAAAAAAGGGGGCATACAATGACAGCTATTGATTTCCTGATGACAGGTCTTGATATGTCCGCTTTTTCCGAACGCCTCAAAGCACTGAGGGAAGCCCGAGGGCTAACCCAGACACGACTTGCCGAGATGATAGACGTCCAGCCCAGAGCCTATAACCGCTGGGAGCGGGGGCACATTTTCCCGCAACTGGAGACGCTGCTAAAGCTGGCTGATGTGTTACAGGTTTCGCTGGATGAACTGGTGGGGAGAGTCGAGGCCAGCAAGGATGTGAAGATCCGCAATGCCGAGTTACACGAACTCTGGCAACAGGCGGATGCGCTGCCGGATGAAGAGCAAAGAGCGTTGATTATGGTGATTGACAGTTTTGTGACTAAAGTCAACGTGGAGAAGGCAGTGAAGAAGAGTGTGAGACAACGTTAAAACAGCGCGGCGGTAATGGGTTGCCCCCCACTGCCGCCGCTCACCACAACCAACTGGAAGGAGTTGACTATGGCTGCGCATGATTCTACGTCACGCAACACGGTAAATACAGCAACTAAAACAGAACGTTACTACACGGTGGGATACGCCCCACAAAACGGCAAGCCTAACCCGCCGTCGGCGATTAACCTTAAAGGCCGCTGGCTGGAAGAGTCGGGTTTTATGACCGGGATGCCGATTACCGTGACGGTGGAGCGGGGAAGGATAGTGATTGAGACGGAGATTAATGTCTGATCGTTGAGCTAAACAGCAGATAAAAAATAGCCGGAAGGATCGTGGGATCGCTTCCGGCGTTATTTTTAATTAATTTCGATAGCTTCCTTACCATTAATTAGAACATCAAAACAAGATTCAATGTCCTTCCCATATTTATATATGTATTCATCAAAAACACCGTATATAACATCATCACCATACATGAGTATAATGTATCCGTTATCACATTCACCAATAGGAACCAAAGGACATTCTGTTATTTTTTCATAACTTTCAACTTGTTCCTTGTATAGTTCCAAGATAGCTTTTTCGGGGTCTATATAGAAAAACTTACTAGACCTATTAGTATCTTTGTAAGCAGAGTGATATCCTTGAAAACCGTTATATTCCTGTAAAAACGAAATCAATCCATCTGAAACAGAGTAGCCAGAATTTTCTATGCTTTCCAAGCACTTAGACAGGTCAGTATCCTGTCTTTTTATTTCGCCATATTTTGACGCTAGGTCAACTAATTTATTCATATAATTACCCACTCGTAACTATCGTACCAAATATGGTAGTTTGACAATTAGAACACATTGGGAATGCTTCGCCTGATATAGTTTTCACTGTATGAACCTCTAAATTTTCTAACCTCGCTCCATCCAGCAAAGCCTGATTCACACCTTTGAATTCTGCACAATTTTGAACAGGCCATCTTTCTAAGCTAGGACTAGGCATTCTTTCTGCCAAATGAGGGTGAATAAAATTAGGAAGAGGTCGCCCACTGAATCCATAATAGACTTTACCTGTAGCCTTATCGACTACCGCCGATGTTGCTCTGGGTAACTTACTTCTTTGTGTATTTGATGTAGCACTATCACGAAGTTCCTGTGCTTTTCTTTGTGCTAACTCTTTGGAACACCCAGCCAACCCAAACGGATCGACCCAACTGACAGGGTTATGCACATACCCGTAGTTACTCTCACCCCCCAACACCCCTATCGGGTCATAGGGAT
>NZ_JACDRR010000002.1 GCF_013449375.1 Pectobacterium sp. CFBP8739
TCTTGCTGCCAGCACCATCAATTCACTGCCAGAGTAGCCAGCAAGGGCTTTAAAGAAGGCGGGAAGCTCTTCTATGGTCAGGAATGGGTAATGTGTAGACTCATGTCCTTGCATGGCACTGGTGAGATCAGGCGCGGGATTATACTCGGCTCTGCCTGTTACGATGGCGTAGCGAAACACTTCGCCGCAGCGTTGACGCACTTTCTTGGCTTTCTCGGTCGCGCCTCGGTCTTCCATCTTTTTCAGCACGTTTAGCAGTTCCAACGGCTTAATGTCTGCAACAGGGCGTTGACCAATGAACGGGAAGACATCTTTGTTGAACGCTTCAAGAATGTCAGAGGCATACCCCGCAGACCATTTCTTCACTTTCATGCTGTGCCATTCGAGCGCAATTTGCTGAAAGGTGTTTTTTACTTCTTGGATTTGGGCTTGTTTGCTTTCTTGTTTAAACGCACTCGGATCAACGCCATTAACCAGTAGCTTTTTAGCATCATCTCTTTTGCTTCTGGCATCGGCTAAGGTAATTGTCGGGTAGACACCAAACACCACACGTTTTTCTTTACCGGCGATACGGTATTTCATGCGCCAGCTTTTGGTGCCGTTAGGGAACACCTCCAGATACATGCCCCCACCATCTGCTAACTTGTAGGCTTTATCTTTGGGCTTGGCAGTCTCTACCTGTCTGGCATTGAGCTTCATTTGGGGGCATCTCCTTTAGACCGAACACGATATGTCCCCACCGATGCCCCCAACTCACCGTAGATTTCCGTGAACGTGAGTAGACGAGCAGAGATAATAAGGGCCGTAAAACCGCGTATTATAAGGGTTTAAAGGGTGTTTGAGTAGACTTAGGGAGACGTTAAAATAGGGAGGATGGTGCCGATAATAGGAGTCGAACCTACGACCTTCGCATTACGAATGCGCTGCTCTACCAACTGAGCTATATCGGCTTTGGGATCGTCGTGGCGAGAACCAGACGTGAACTACGGGGTGACAAATTAGTGAAAACATGGAGTCAAGTCAATAGCTTTACTGTCCATTTGCTGGTTTTGTAAACGACCAACGCAATGATAGGATTCTCTCATTATTTTCTCTGCTAATAACGGAGAATCCTATAACTTTCAGGCTTAACGTTGTGATTAGGCGCGAATCAAATCGTCGCCATAACCAATCCACTTATAGGTGGTCAGCGCTTCCAACCCCATTGGGCCACGCGCATGCAGTTTCTGGGTGCTGACCGCCACTTCCGCGCCCAGACCAAACTGGCCGCCGTCGGTGAAGCGCGTACTGGCGTTGACATACACCGCTGAAGAGTCCACCTCCCGCACGAAGCGTTCCGCGTTACTCAAAGAACGCGTCAGAATCGCATCAGAGTGCTGCGTACCATGTTCGCGAATATGGGAAACCGCCGCATCCAGAGAGTCCACCAGCGTGACGTTCAGGTCGTTAGAGAGCCATTCATCGTTGTAGTTGGCTTCTTCCACCTCAACGACGCTTGCTGGGCCACCGGTCAGGTAAGGCATCGCGGAAGGGCTGGCATGGAGCGTCACACCTGCCGCCGCCATTTTCTTGCTCAGCTCTGGCAAGAAGCGGTCAGCAATATGTTGGTTGACCAGCAGCGTTTCCAGGCTGTTGCAGGCGCTAGGGCGCTGCACCTTGGCGCTTTCAATCACCGTCAGCGCCTTGTCGAAATCAATGCTGTCATCCGCATAGATGTGGCAAACACCGATACCGCCAGTGATGACCGGAATCGTCGATTGTTCACGGCACAGCTTATGCAGGCCAGCACCACCGCGCGGAATCAGCATATCCACGTAGCGATCCAGCTTCAGCAGTTGATTAACCAGTTCACGATCCGGGCTTTCAATCGCTTGTACGGCAGCAGCAGGCAGACCACACTGCGACAGCGCCTGCTGAATCACTTTCACCGTCGCTGCATTGGTGCGGTACGTCTCTTTGCCACCGCGCAGAATCACCGCGTTGCCGGTTTTCAGGCACAGGGAAGCCACATCAATCGTCACATTCGGGCGCGCTTCATAAATCACACCGACCACGCCCAGCGGCACACGACGACGTTCCAGTTTTAGGCCGTTATCCAGCATGCTGCCGTCAATCACCTGCCCTACCGGATCGTTCAGACGACAGACCTGACGCACATCGCTGGCAATCGCGCTCAGCCGTGCCGGCGTTAAGAGCAACCGATCCAACAATGCGTCACTCATACCATTTTGGCGCGCATCGGCTAAATCCAGCGCGTTAGCCGCCAGAATCGTCGCACTCTCGGCTTCCAGCAAATCCGCAATCGTCAGCAGCGCGCGATCTTTTTGTGCCGTGCTCAGAACCGCCAGCTGATAAGAGGCCGCTTTTGCCGCTTTACCCATTTGTTCAAGCATCGCGAACTCCTTAATTGATAATCATATCGTCGCGATGGATAGCCACCGGACCATATTCGTAACCGAGAATCTCGGCAATTTGTTGAGAGTGGTGCCCGGCAATCATACGCAGCGCATCGCTGTTATAGCGCGTCACGGCATGCGCCACATCGCGCCCCGCCAGACTACGCACGCGGATCACTTCACCGCGAGAGAAATTCCCTTCCACGCTGCGAATGCCCTTCGGCAGCAGCGAACTGCCGCGTTCGAGGATCGCCGAAAGCGCGCCGTCATCAACGGTGATTTCCCCCGCTGGCGGTGCGCCGAAAATCCAGTGCTTGCGGCTTTCCAACGGTGCATCCAGCGCATGAAAACGCGTTCCGACGGAGATATCCGCAATCACATCGCCAATCACGCCTGGCTTGCTGCCTGCGGCAATCACCACGTCGATACCGGCACGGCAGGCCACATCGGCAGCCTGTAATTTGGTCGACATACCGCCCGTCCCGAGGCCTGACACGCTATCACCCGCAATGCTGCGCAGCGCATCGTTGATGCCGGTCACTTCACGGATCAGCTCCGCATCAGGGTTATTGCGCGGATCGGCGGTAAACAGACCAGCCTGATCGGTCAGCAGCAGCAGCTTATCCGCATCGGCCAGAATCGCCGCCAACGCAGACAGGTTGTCGTTGTCACCCACCTTGATTTCGGCGGTCGCGACGGCGTCGTTTTCATTAATGACCGGAACAATATTGTTATCCAGCAGCGCCCGCATGGTGTCACGCGCGTTGAGGAAACGCTCACGATCTTCCATATCCGCACGCGTCAGCAGCATTTGCCCAACGTGGATACCGTAGATGGAAAACAGCTGTTCCCACAGCTGAATCAGGCGGCTTTGACCCACGGCGGCCAGCAGTTGTTTGGTCGCAATCGTGGCGGGGAGTTCGGGGTAGCCCAAATGTTCACGCCCAGCGGCAATCGCCCCTGAGGTAACAATAACAATCCGATGCCCTGCCGCATGTTGCTGCGCGCACTGGCGCACCAGTTCAACAATGTGGGCACGGTTAAGACGACGCGAACCGCCGGTTAGCACGCTAGTGCCAAGTTTCACAACCAAGGTCTGGCTGCCGCTCATAATTTCTCTGCCGTTTGATGTCAAAAAATAAGAATAAGGAAAACGTTGTAGCAGGACAGACGCGTTATGCCAACAGGCATAACGCGAAAACCTGCGAATAAATCGGGGGATCGTCAGGGAAGCATCACGGTCGTGCAGCGAGGGTCGTAGCGGGTTCGAGCGAGTGCAGCAGTTGTTCCAATCGGACATGGAAAGCTTGTTTGGCATTTTCCACCTGTTCCATCACGGCTTTGTCCTTAATTTTTTCCTCACGCCAGTTGCCCTGTTTATCAAACAATCCGTAGTGATAGTCATAGGCAAAAGCCTGACCAGTATCTTCCAGATTCAGCCACCATCCCCAGAACTCGCGATTTTCAGGCGCAGGCTTGATGTTGACGCAAACCGCCAGGCAATCAAAGAAGAACGCGGTATTCTCGCACTGCGCTTCACGGATATAAGGTCCCAGTGCCGTAAAATTTTTCATGAGACGGCTTCTGGAGTGTCCACTCGGTAATATCATCTACGATCTCCTTTGGTTGAACCTTCTTTTTTAGCAGAGAATGGTAATTTATCAACCACCTGGCGTCAGGTTACTGGCCGACACCTGACTTTTCTGCCCTAGCATCGGCGTGTTCCCATACTACGGATTTACGCTGCACAGAAAAGCGTGAAAGCCCGGTTTCAGCATGTGGCGCAGGCAATGCCAGCAGCGCTTGCAGGCGTTCAGCAAAATAAGCGTGAATCGGGCGTTTGCCGTCCAGCACGCTTCGCAACTGTTCTTCTGTAAATGACGTCAGCCTGATCAGTGCTTCAAAAACCTCTTTCCGTTCTTCCTGCACACTGAGCAACAGCGGCGTTATGTCGTCATCATTGCTTTGGCAGAGCTCCGCATTATAGGCATGCAGTATCGCCAGCATGCGGGCGGATACCGACTCAGGACGAGGCGGGAAATCAATAGAGTGGCGGCTCGTTATCGCACACAGCGCGGGGGTCATCCCGCCAGCGGTACGCGCATTCGGATTGGCGCCATAGTGCAGCAGCACCTCAAGGCAATGCTGCGCGCCCTGTTTCGCTGCCAGCATCAGCGGCGTCATCGCGGGCTCACCCCACTCGACGTCCTTCTCTATCCCCTGTTGCAGCAGAACCTCAAGCGTTGCTTTACGCCGTTCGGGCGCCACACTCACATTATTAATCACGCGATGCAGCGGCGGCGCAAGGGTGCTCACTGTTTTTACATCCAGACTCACGCCTTGTTGAATCAACCAGTTCAGCACTTGCGAACGACACCCCGCCGCAGCGGCATAAACCATGTTCATCCCGTCTGGTGTCGCGCTATGCAGGTTCATTCCACAGGAGTGCAGGTGCTGGAAAATATCAAGCAGTACGCTTTCATGCGGGCTGGACTGTAAATACAGCAGCAGCGCCATCCCTAACGGAAGCGCACCGCTTTCTTGCAGTACCTGCTGTTGGTGGAAATCAGCGCCGTGCGCGAGCAACAGATCGAGCAGGTCAGCATGATATTGTCCGGTGGCGACCATCGCCTCACAGAGCGTATAAAGCGCTGGCCACGTCGTCGGCGTGTCGTCATCCTCCTCCCACATCGTATAGCCAATATTGGGAGAAGCGCCTGACTCTAGCAGGAGTTCGAGGGAGGAATAAAACACGCGATGTGCGCGGCTATCCGTTACCGCGGCCTTAGCTCGCAACACAAGATATTGCGCCAGCACCGTACCCTGACTGGCATGATGCTCGTGCTCTGCATAATGCTCATCCTCTTCTTCATAATCCGGTGCATTTCGATCAAAACGCAGCGGATAACGACGATCGAGGTCGGTGGTACGTTGCACAATACGCGCGATTAGCGAGGGAGGATACGACTTATCCAACGCATCCAGCAGCACGCTATATGCAGGTACATCGCAGCGCATATCCGGAAAGGTATCCAATAAGAACGAACAAAACGGCGCAGGTAAACCACAGTGCAGCGCCATTTCCAGCCAGGTCACTAGGGTTTTCTGTTCCTGATTAAATGACAGGGTAAAACCTGATTCCTGCATCCCTTCCCGCTCGGCCTGCGTAACGATCAACTGGAAGACCTCCAGCGTTATCCACGATTCGGCGTATCGAAATACGTTTTCCAGTATCGATGTCCCCGTCAAGCGTACCGGGCTATCCGCATGGAACAACCGCATTAATAAAAAGCGATCCTGCTTTTCCAGCAAAACATCGACGGGGTGGCATTTCTCAGCGTCAAGGTAAAACAGGACAGGCTGATTAATATCCAATCCATTTGCCAGCAACACCTCCAACATTGTCGTGCGCTGAGCATGGGTATAGACAGGGCTTTCAGGCAGATCAAAAAAACAGTGTAGCCAGCAGCGCCCCTGATTGTCATGAAAATCCAGCTGGGCACCATGCTGTAAAAGCAGCGCAGCAATCTCTGGAGAGTAAGACGTGATCGCCGCGAAGAGCGCACTTTCACCTTCAGGCGTTTCGATACTCGCCCCTTTTTCCAACAAATAGCGAACAAGATCGATCGCCGTGCCGCGAGCCTGGCTCAATTGATGCAACACCGTTTGCCCATCGCTTAGTGCGTTGATGTCACCTTTCGCCGCCAGATAGCGATCGATCTGTTTGCGCTTCTTGCGAATAGAGACATCGGAGAAACAAATCGTCTCTAAATCGTCCGTTTTGGAAGATGAACCGAACATATACGATGTCCTTATCGCGGTAGTGAATGATGGGAAGAAGACCGATCGCCTGCGCTTAGCCGCCCAATCTGTTGGCGTAGCTGATCGGAGAAATAGCAGTAGCGGTTGCCCTGTGCCAGCCAGTCCAGCAACCGATGCATGTCGTCCAAGCTGGGAGACAGTATCTCCAGTAGCACTTTAAACATCGCTTCATGTTTATTGCGAATACAGCCGACCAGCAGATCGTTCCCCTTTTCGTCCACCCGTGCGACCGTCACGCCATAGTGGTGAAGCAGGGTCACAATTCGCGCTGCCGCCGCATCGGCGCGGTGTAGCGCACAGCGCAGGGGCGTCATGCCGTTGGCACTACGGGCATGCGGATTGGCCCCGCGCGCCAACAACACCTCGGCACACTTCGCTTCACCGTAGTAAGCCGCGCACATGAGCGGCGTGAATTGTTCATCCATCGAGAACTCATCAATATTCGCGCCGTTATCCAGCAGTACCGAGACGGTTTCAGCACGTCGCTCTGGCGTCAGGGCTTCATCACTATACAGGCTGATGGTTTTATGCAGAACGGGGGTATTGTCAAATCCGCTCAGGGTGTGAATATCCACACCGTGTGCAATAAGCCACTGTAAGACCAGTGGCCGAGAGCCTATTCCCGCCGCCGCTGCCGTGTTGATCAGGTAGGCATTGGTCGCCTGCAAATCCATACCGTGTTCATAGAGGTAGTTCATCACCTGAAGCAACACCTCTTCATGCGGTGAACTGTAGCCACGCTGAAGCAGCGTAATGCAGAGCGGTTCTCTGACCGCGCTTTTCTTCACGTTGAAGTTCGCACCATGCGCCACCAATAAATCCAGCAGGTCAGGACGAAAATGATTCTGAAACACCATTTCCACGCAGACGAGATAAAGCAATGACCAGTTCCGCATTTCATAGCTACGTCCCCCAGTCATTTTATCAACCAGAGGCGACGCGCCGTATTGCAGCAACAAGCTAATGGCATCGTAGAAATAAGGATAATAATCAGGCTCATTCAGCGCTTTTTCGAGGCGGATGTCCACAAACTGCGTCATCGCCGAGCTGCCGACATCAGGATAGGCATTGGCTTCCCATCCATCCTGTTTTTTTCGACCAGCAGGAATGAACAAGGAATAAGGACGATCGATATCCGCCGTTTTCTGCATAATCCGCTCCACCAACTCAAGCGAATAGCGGTTAAGCAAGGCATCCAGAACAAAGCTGTAGTGGCTTAAATCGCAGCGAATATCAGGGTAGGTATCGAGCAAGCATTCACAGAGCCGTTCGTCCGCGGCGTAAAAAATGGCCATTTCCAATAGCGATCCATCGGTACGGATCTTCTTGTCTTCGGAAAGAATGACACCCGGTTCACGATAGGCCGATCCGCCCGCCCGTTTCACGATTTGCTGAAAGAGCGGCAGTGGCAGCCACTCGCTTTTATAGTTAAAGATCCGTTCAAAAATGCCGGTTTCGGCAAAATGAATAGGGATATCGAGCTGAAAGATATGCTCCAGCAGACTGACATCTTTCTGACACATGATAATCTCTATCGGAAAACTGGTTTCCAGCGATGTCCAGAAAATGGTTTCACGATTGAGATCCAAACCGTAGCGTAACAACAGATCGAGCATTTGCTGACGCTGGTCGCCAGTGTAGGTAAAGCGCTCCTGAGGACAGTACAGATAATTCAGCCATGAATTGCTGAAAAAATTGAGGTAGTGCACATCCGCGCCGTACTGAAGATAGAGCTCGGCCAGTTCCAGATGGAAGAACTCGATCGCTCTATGCAATGAGCTAAATCCTCCAGGCTGTTCAATAAAAGCGCCCTTATCCAACAAGTAACGCACCAATTCCGTATCGGGGGCTTCTTCATCCATCGTTAGCGGACCGAGTACATTCGCAGTATGGGTCTGCCTTTCATTGATGTTACCGCCCTTTGCCAGAAAGCGGTCGATTTGTCGTTTTTTCTTTTCCAACGGTAGGTCTGAACAACAGATGTCATGCAGGCTTTGCTGCTGACGAGACAATATTCCCCACATCATTGCATCCTTCAACGCCCCCAAAACGGGTAAACATGATACTTTATCAATCACCTGCGATGATAACGTACATCCATACTCTTGTCCGCGCTGGCTTCCCTAAAAAGCAGTTGCCGAGCGACGCTGGGTACTCAATACTCAGGTCTCTTCGTTTTCGTTCATTGAGAAGTGACACCTTATGCCACATTGTATCGCCGAACATTCCTCAGACATTGATGTAAATGCCCTACTTCCTGCGATCTATCGCGGTGCGCTCGAATCCGGTTTGTTTGCCAGTGACGGCAGCGACATCAAAGTCAGATCACTCGCGTACGATAACTACACGACAAGTGGCCAACGGGCCAGCTTTATTCATGTGGCAGTCAAGATACTGTCTGGGCGGACGGGAGAGCAGAAAAGCAGTCTCTCCAATCTGGTACTTCAGAAGATCGAAGCGCTGGGATTGAAGAACCTGTCAGTGACGGTTGAAGTGGTTGATATGGACAGGACTTGCTACACCAAAAAGATCCTGTAATCGATGGCTATCGTCTAGCAGAAACAGCGGCCTGTGTAGCGAAGAGTCGCCTACACAGGCCGTGCGTTACGCCTGATCTTTTATACTTTATCCTGCAACCACACGCTGATTTGTTGTAGCGCGCGATCGAAATTCTGGTACACCGGCGAGAAGTTAACCGGCAGTAGTTTCCCTTGTGCGGATGAGTTCACTATCAGGCTCGCCTCTTCTTTCGGGCATAGCAGATCGTTATCCCAGTAGCCTGCCAGCATCGGCGTCGGGCAACGGCGTCCTAACAGCCCCTGCGTTTTCAGCGAATAGCGCCCCAGCTCGGTTTTCAGCGAGGAATCCGTCGAGAAGGGCATCCCCAGACGACTCGCCAGCACATCCATAAACATATCCGGCACCTGCTGCTGGCGAGTCGAATCACTTAATAGATGATGTACCACGGGGCCGAGGCAGGCCACACCGCATAAGCGCTGCGATTCCAGATACGCCAGCCGAACAGCAATATTGGCACCAAAGCGGAAACCAAACGCGACCACGCGGGAGTGATCGATCCACGGAACATCCGGCAGCGCACGCAAAACCTGCTGATGCAGGAAGCTGGAATCCTGAGTCAACTTCCAACGGGAAGAAAATCCAACGGAGGGGACATCAATCGTCAGCATCGCCATGCCTGCCGGCGCAAAATAGTCCTGAAACAGGCGATGATAATCGCTCTGCAACATTTCTAGGCTGCCGCACATCAGAACGGTAGGGAAAGGTGCTTTCGCTTGCGAGGGCATATGCAGAAACCCGGTCAGCGTGCCACCGCCCGTAATCGGGAAGGTTAGTTCTTTGAGTTCATAAGGCAGGTATTTGGCAGCTTCTTCATAGGCGCGGTTTGCCAGCGTTTGCGCCTGTTCTGCCAGTTCATCGCCTTTAATATGTGGATACGCAGCAATACTGTAGAGGTTGGCGGCGTTCAGCCAGAACTGTCCGGTTTGCGCGTCATCGCCGCTCTCTGTTGCTCGCTGCTGCCAGCCTGCGCCCTGCTTCGCCCATTCATAAATCCAGTTACCGCCGCGGTAGCCGATCACCGTATCAAGCAGTTGCTCGTTGCTTCTGTCCGCCTTGCTGGCCGCGATACGTGACAGCACGTCTTCAATTTCCCACGGGTCGACGCCACGCCAAATCCACATCAGCCGGTTAATCATCCGATACCAGCTACGGATCTTCTCCCCTTCCAGCGTAGAATGCAGCCCCTGCACATCCTGACTATTCCGCGTACGTCGGACCAATGTCGAGGTTTCTGGATGTTTAAAGGATGGTTTGAATAGCGTTTCAGACAGGTTAGCTTGCGCCACAGCAGCCTCCATTAATGTAAACCGCTGTTAGCGGACATCAGACGACTTCTTCGTCACCCGTTAAAGTGTAACGAACTCAGGCCAGAGAAGACAAATGCCAACGGCAGAAACACACGATCGGATCAAAGCTTGTAGCAGAAATGGTGAGGTTCAGAAATAACCGTCGCTATAAATACCAATCGTCAAAAACAACAATCATCATAAACAACAATCATCATAAACAACAATGCCCAGCTAAACTGGGCATTGGTGGAAATGACTATTCGCTCAGGCGATTAGCGGCCAGACAACGGCGGAACAAATACCACGCCCATGTCCCACGGCTGTTCAATCCAAGTATCCTGCGGGATATCGATCACGTAGTCGTCAACTAGCGGCTTACCGGCTGGCTTAGCGAAAATGGTCACAAAATGCGCTTTCGGGTACATATCACGAATGGCTTTCGCCGTACCGCCGGTGTCAACCAGATCGTCAATCACGATAAACCCTTCGCCATCTCCCTCGGCACGCTTCAGCACTTTCATTTCGCGCTGGTTGTCGTGGTCATAACTGGAAATGCAAACGGTATCAACGTGACGAATGCCCAGCTCACGCGCCAGCAGTGCGCTTGGCACCAGACCACCACGGCTAACGGCAATGATGCCTTTCCATTGATCGGCAGGCAGTAAACGCTGTGCCAGTTTGCGGGCATGAATTTGCAACATATCCCAAGTTACGACGTACTTTTCGCTCATAAAATATATCCCAGCCGGATAAAAATCGGCTTAATTTGAGTCTGAGGGGGGAAAAAGGTTGCGCGAGATTATAGATAGCCGACAACATAAAAACCAGTTTTTCTCAACGTAAGAACCGAGTTTTTCCCGCCCCCCTGCGCTCTGCCGAACCCGCTGATTCATATTGCAGCAGGAAAAATAAGTCAGGGCCGACGGCAATTCCCCTGCTTTGATGGAAAATGATATTCTGTTACGACAGGCCACGTTATGTGGCTCGCCGCGATTAACTTTTAACCTATAGCCCTGCCCGCCAAAACGCGAAGGCTGGCCGCTACAAGGAGACTAAAATAGTGTCTGAATTGTCTCAACTTTCCCCCCAGCCGCTGTGGGATATTTTCGCCAAGATCTGTTCCATTCCGCACCCGTCTTATCATGAAGAAGCGTTGGCCGCACATATTTTGGAATGGGCTAAAGAGAAAGGCATTCATGCCGAACGCGATCAGGTCGGCAATATTCTGCTACGCAAAGCGGCAACCGCAGGTATGGAAAACCGCAAACCTGTCGTATTGCAGGCGCATCTAGACATGGTGCCACAGAAAAACAACGACACCGTACACGATTTCACTACCGACCCAATCCAGCCTTATGTTGACGGTGAATGGCTAAAAGCACGTGGCACCACGCTGGGTGCAGATAACGGCATCGGTATGGCGTCTGCGCTGGCGGTGCTGGCCGATCCAAGCGTCGAGCACGGCCCGCTAGAAGTGCTGCTGACCATGACGGAAGAAGCGGGTATGGATGGTGCGTTTGGCCTGCAACCAAACTGGCTTCAGGGCGAAATCCTGATCAATACCGATTCGGAAGAAGAAGGCGAGATCTACATGGGTTGCGCGGGCGGTATTGATTTCATTACTCGTCTGCCGCTGACGCGCGAAGTGCCACCGGCTGGTTACCACACGCTGAAGCTGACGATTAAAGGGCTGAAAGGCGGCCACTCAGGCGGTGACATCCATCTGGGACTGGGCAACGCCAACAAGCTGCTGGCACGTTTCCTGTTCGAACAGGCAAAAGCACTGGATCTCCGCATTCTCGATCTGAACGGCGGGACGCTGCGTAACGCCATTCCGCGTGAAGCCTTCGCCACGCTGTCACTACCTGCTGCTAACGTCGAGTCATTAAAAACGCTGAGCCAGGAATATCTGACGGTGCTGAAAAATGAACTGTCTGCCGTTGAGAAAAACCTGACCGTGCTGGTGGAAGCCAGCGACAGCAATGAGCATCCGCTGACGCAAGACAGCCGCGATCGTCTGCTGGCACTGCTCAACGCCACGCCGAACGGCGTGATCCGCATGAGCGATGAAGTCAAAGGCGTGGTAGAAACATCACTGAACTTGGGCGTTGTGACAATGGAAGACGACCACGCGGAAGTCATCTGCCTGATTCGTTCACTGATCGACAGCGGTAAAGACGCCGTTGTCGGTACGCTGACAGCGCTGGGGCACTTGGCTGGTGCGAAAACATCACCGAAAGGCGGCTACCCAGGCTGGCAGCCAGACGCGCATTCACCGGTCATGGCGCTGGTGCGCGAAACCTATCAGAAGCTGTTCAACAAGACGCCAAACATCATGGTGATTCACGCTGGTCTGGAATGTGGTCTGTTCAAAAAGCCATACCCAGACATGGACATGGTTTCCATCGGGCCGACCATCACTGGGCCGCATTCACCGGATGAACAAGTACATATCGGCAGCGTCGATCTGTACTGGAAATTGCTGACAGAACTGCTGAAAGCGATTCCTCCACGCGCTTAATCGCCCACGAATAAAACGTACACGAGTAAAAATCAGGGCGGCGCACAAACGTCGCCCTTTTTTACCCTCAACTACACAACCTTATCCCCAATCAAACACCAGTTGTCGCTCAATTTGCGGGTCGAGCAGCGTCACATGCAGTCCGACCAGCCGGACACCTCTGGATTTACGCCGCTCCTGCCAGGTTTGTTGTGCTAGCTTCAACAGATCCTGTTTATTCAACATCGGCCACACATGCTCCTGCGTCGTTTGCTGAAAATCATCAAACTTGAGTTTGACGCCCTGACGCGCAATATGCAGATCAGGTTTTACCCGTTTCAGGCGGACTTCCAGCTCCTCATAAAGCTGTTCTATCAGATTTTCACACTGTTCCCAGTCGTGGATATCCTGCGCCAGCGTCTTCTCCACGCCGACCGACTTCCTCAGCCGATCGGGTGAAATACGCCGCTCATCAATCCCCTGACATCGTTCCCACAGCACGCGGCCAAATTTGCCGAACTCCTTAAGCAGATCCGCCAGCGCATACACCCGCACATCCGCGCAGGTGTGCAGGCCGCGCTCTTCCAGCCGTTTTGCCGTCACCTTCCCAACGCCGGGGATCTTCTCCAGCGGTAGCACCAGCAGGAAATCATCCACCTGCTCCGGTGTAATCACATATTGTCCATTCGGCTTATTTAACTCAGAGGCGATTTTCGCCAGAAACTTGATGGGCGCAATCCCCGCCGAGGCGGTCAGATTCAGTTCATCCGCGATGGTTCGACGGATTTCTTCGGCGATGCGCGTCGCCGAACCGTTGCAGTACGGGCTATCGGTGACATCCAGATAGGCTTCATCCAGAGAAAGCGGTTCGATCAGCGGCGTGTAGCGGGCGAAGATCTCGCGAATTTGGCGCGAGGTGGACTTGTACACCTCCATGCGACCAGGTAACAAGGTGAGGTGTGGACACAGACGCAAAGCAGTTGCCGTCGCCATCGCACTGCGGACACCGTAGCGTCGGGCAGGATAGTTAGCGGTGCTGATGACGCCACGACGATCGGCGCTTCCACCAATCGCCAGAGGAATATCGCGCAGGCGCGGGTTATCACGCATCTCAATTGCTGCGTAGAAGCAGTCCATATCAACATGAATGATTTTGCGCATACTGGCCCTCTGATAGCACTGTATAAATATACAGACCAAAGTCAGTATAGACAAGCCGCGCAATAATGCCCGCGTTTACTGCGCGATCAGCATCACCAACTTAAATTCCCCTTGCCCGGCAGGATGAAAAGTCTGTTGATGATAGGTAACCTCTCCCAGCAGAGGGTGGTGGAAGCGTCGCTCGCCGCCCTCACGGGCGGTTACCGCCTGTTGAGACCACCAGAGATTGAACTCGCGACTTTCTTCGCATAGCGCCATCACAACGTGTCGGACAGATTCGACAGACGCATAATGACTGGACTCCGCCCGAAACTCCGCCACCACCCGTCTGGCGCGTTCTGGCCAATCGACCACCAGCGATCGTGCCAGCGGATTAAGAAACATAAAGCGCAGCAAATTCGGTTCAGGATCGGTTCCCAGCCATCCGGCAAACAACTGTTCCGATGGCGCATTCCACGCCAGCATGTTCCAGTTGCCATCCAGAAGATATGCAGGGCAGGTAATAGCGTGCAGGCTGGCGGCAACCCGCACATCGAGCGACATTGCCCTATTCTGCTTCTGAGGATCCTGTACGCCAGCCAGACTAAAAAGATAGTCATGCTCTGCGGGTTCCAGCTTTAACGCCTGAGACAAGCGAGTCAGCGCCGAGGCGGAAGCGGACACATCACGCCCCTGTTCAAGCCAGGTATACCAAGTGGTGCTGATTCGGGCGATTTGCGCCAATTCTTCACGGCGTAATCCACTGGTGCGCCGCCGACCGGATGCGGGCAGGCCGACCCTTTCCGGCGAGGTCCGCTCACGCAGCGCCCGTAAAAAAGCCCCCAGTGCCTTTGGGCCGCTCAGAGAATTGGCAGACATAAATGAATTTGCAGACATAACCGGTGTCCTTTTTATCCCGCCCGCTCAAACAACTTGCGATGACAGCAGCATCAGTGAAAGCGGTGTTAATCAAACAGGGAGTATTTTATACCCGTATAAATGCTCATATTGTACCCGTATTTCTCTCTCACTATAGTGTTCTTAAGCCAAAGACCGTGTTCTTAGACCAAGGATGTTCTTAGACCGACGTCTTCTTTAGTGGCTGGCGCGCCGCCGTTTACCCCCTGATGAAACAAGAACAATTCAGATAAAGCGAGAGCAATGATGGAAGAAAAACAGAACCATAATCATCGCGTCGAACATCAGTTCGGCTCACAGGCGCAGAACTACTTGACCAGCGCGGTGCATGCGCAGGGCAAAGATTTAACCCAGTTAGCGGCTTTATTAGCGCCTTTCCCGCAGGCGCGCGTCATCGATGTCGGCTGCGGTGCAGGACACGCCAGCTTCGTTGCCGCACAGGCCGTCGCGGAGGTTGTCGCCTACGATTTGTCTTCTCAAATGCTGGAGGTTGTCAGTCAGGCTGCGGCGCAGAAAGGGCTGAATAATATCCGCGTTCAGCAAGGCGTAGCCGAGTCTTTGCCGTTCGAGGATAGCAGCGCAGACATCATAATCAGCCGTTACTCTGCGCATCACTGGCATGATGTCGGGCAGGCGTTACGTGAAATGCGGCGCGTCCTGAAACCGGGCGGTCGCGTGATCATGATGGATGTCGTTTCGCCCGGCCATCCGCTGCTGGACAGCTATTTGCAGACGGTAGAGAAGCTGCGCGATACGTCACACGTGCGTGATTACGCACCGGGAGAATGGCTGAGTCTGTTTACGGAAGCGGGATTCATCGTGCGTAACGTCACCAGCGACAGGCTGACGCTGGAGTTCAGCAGTTGGATTGCCCGTATGCGTACGCCAGAACATTTCACCGTGGCGATTCGTGAACTGCAAAAAACGCTGGCGGACGAAGTGATACAGCATTTTGAAGTACAGACGGACGGTTCCTTTATCACCGACATTATGATGATAGAAGCCACCCGCGCCTGACCCGCTTTCTCCTACCATTAATAACCTCACACGTAGCAGCCCGTATCCCTTCGGGCTGTTTTTTGTAAATGTTATTTTTTAGCGCTTTTCAACGCTTGATTAATATGAAACCAATGATAATGTGATTTCGTTTTCGTCGTGACCTATTCGCCGACGAAATAGATACCGATAACGGCTGTCCCAACGTTTTCGCTAACACATCAGTAGCGCGACGCGGACGCCGCGTATAGCAGGCAATTTTATTATCAGGAACCATAATGCAAAAAATCGCGCTGTCGTTTGCGATGTTGTTTTTTTTGCCTTCTCTTGTTATTACCAGCGAAGCCAGTGTTGTTACCAGCGCCGCCAGCGAGACCGCACCGTCGCTCGCGCCGATAGCAAAAGAATTAAAACAGCAATTATTAGGCTCTCCGATCTATATTCAGATCTTTAAAGAAGAGCGAATATTCGAACTCTATGCGAAAGTCGGCAACGAATACCGTTTATTGGACCAATACCCAATCTGTAAATATTCGGGCGGGTTAGGGCCAAAACGCGTTGAAGGCGATTTAAAAAGTCCGGAAGGTTTCTATCAGGTCGATCTGCGTCAGTTAAAACCAGACAGCCAATATTACCGCGCGATCAATATCGGTTTCCCCAACGAGTATGATAAATCACAGGGGTATTCCGGCCGCTATTTGATGATCCACGGCGAATGTGTATCGGTTGGCTGTTATGCCATGACCAACACCTACATGGATGAGATTTATCGCTATGCCGAAGCAGCGTTACGCAACGGGCAGGCGAAGATTGATATTGCCATCTACCCGTTCCGTATGACGGAACAGAACATGCAACGCCACCGTAATTCCACCTACGCCAGTTTCTGGAAACAACTTCAGCCGGGGTATGCCTATTTTAATCAGCACAATCAGCCGCCGGCTATCACTGTGTTTAATGGGCAATACGTCGTTAACCCACCGTTAATGACCAGTCAGCCGACCTTAAAGTACGCGCTCGCCGAAACAAAATAGAACGAATTCACCTGGCATGATTTGATGCCAGGTTTCGTTGCCCGTTAGCGGCTGCGTCGCCAATACTGTGACGACATCATTGGGTGTCGTCTGCTGTTGAAAATCAATCTCCACATCCTGATCTAACAGCGTTGCTTTACCAAACGGCGCACGACGGGTGATCCAGTAGAGTTTGGTTGAGCAATACCCCATCACAAAGCGTCCGTCCGACAGCAGCATGTTAAACACGCCTTTCTCCCGCAGGACATCCGCCTGTTTGGCGATATAGCGGAACACCGCAGGCCAGTTACCCGGAGTGCGCGGATAGCGCTCGGACAATTGAGAGAGCAGCCAGCAGAAAGCAAATTCGCTATCAGTCTGGCCTACGGGGCGAAACATGCCCGTTTTTAGGGTGTTATGACCTTTCAGTTGCCCGTTGTGGGCGAACGTCCAGTTCCTTCCCCACAGCTCGCGGGTAAAAGGATGGGTATTTTCCAGCGACACCGCGCCACGATTCGCCTGCCGGATATGTGAAACCACCGCACACGATTTGATCGGATAATCCTGCACCAGACGGGCAATCGGCGAGTTATAGCTTGGCAGCGGATCTTTGAACGTACGACAGCCGTTCCCTTCATAAAAGGTGATTCCCCAGCCATCCCGGTGCGGTCCGGTTTTCCCGCCGCGCTGTATCAGCCCAGTAAAACTAAAACAGATATCCGTCGGTACATTCGCGCTCATCCCCAGCAATTCACACATCTGACTTCCTACCCTTCCCTTCTCGTCATATTTCAAGTTGCATGTGCGTTGGCTACGCTCAAATACTCGGCCCATCGTGGGCCTCGCCCTAAAGGGCCGCTGCAAGCAGCGTTCAAATCTGCTCCCGGCAGATTTGTCACCCGAATCACTTACCTGAGTAAGCTCATCGGGATTCCTTCCCTTGCCGCGTTATTCGGCCTTATGGCCTCCCCCTTCGGGGTCAGCGCAAGCGCTGTTCAAAAACGCCTTGCCGTTTTTGTCCTGAAACTCGAACTATTTAGAGTTTATTATTAAGCGGCTTACTGATCTGCCATTTCTTTTTCAATCAACTGAATCAGGATGTGAATCGCTTTGATATGGATCTCCTGAATACGGTCAGCATAGCCGAAGTGCGGAACACGAATTTCCACGTCGGCTGAACCTGCCATTTTGCCGCCGTCTTTCCCAGTCAGCGTAATGACCTTCATGCCTTTCGCTTTTGCTGCGGCAATGGCTTTAATAATGTTGCCTGAATTACCAGACGTGGAAATCCCCAGCAGCACATCACCTTCACGCCCCAGTGACTCGACATAGCGGGAGAAGACAAAATCATAGCCAAAGTCATTGCTGACGCAGGACAGATGGCTCGGATCGGAAATCGCAATGGCCGGATAGCCAGGACGGTTCTCGCGATAGCGCCCCGTCAGCTCTTCAGCAAAGTGCATGGCGTCACAGTGTGAACCACCGTTACCACAGGAAATCACTTTACCGCCCGCTTTAAAAGCGTTAGCCAACAGCACCGCAGCGTTTTGAATCGACTGAATGTTCGCATCATCACTCAAGAAATTATTCAGTGTTTCTGCCGCTTCTTTCAGTTCACTACGGATTAAATCCTGATACATGGAATCCTCTCATTTTGTCTGGTGACAGTATCATCTTCTGCCATGCAGTGTAGCGGATCGTACTAACAGCGAGAAGCGCGTAATCACGGGATCGAGAGGATCGCTGACGCCCGTCAGAAAACGCACGACTGCCGTTCGGTTTGTGAAGTGAGTTGTAATTATGATGTAAACAAATTGATAAAAATAATCAGATAAACTACAACCAATACAAGCAACAGGTCAGACCTCTTATCATATTGACCTATTATGCCTTATTTCACTGATAAAACGGTTCTCGCTTTCCCCCGTAATACAGCGCTCAGGGGAAGAATGAAAACCCTCCATTCGCTCACAATGCTGGAGACACGTTATGGTTGCTGTCAGTATCCTCCTCCTACTGATTATCATCGGCGCGATGTTTTACCATCGGCTCAGCCTGCTGCTCAGCAGCGCTATCCTTTTGGCCTACTTCGCCGCCATGTCCGCCATGTTGCTGTGGCCCGTCTGGCTGATGATTCCGCTCGTGCTCCTGCTGATTCCGATTACGGTTCCCTCTCTGCGCCAAAAGCTGGTTTCCGCTTCTGCGCTGCGCATGTTTCAGAACGTCATGCCGCCGATGTCGAACACGGAAAAAGAGGCGATCGACGCTGGGACAACCTGGTGGGAAGGCGACCTGTTTCGCGGCGCGCCGGACTGGAACAAACTGCATAACTACCCGCGGCCGCAGTTGACCGCCGAAGAGCAAGCATTTATCGATGGGCCGGTTGCTGAAGCCTGCCGGATGGCAAACGACTTTGAAATCACCCACGAACGCGCCGATATCCCACCAGAACTGTGGGCGTTTTTAAAAGAGCATCGCTTCTTTGCCATGATCATCAAGAAGCAGTACGGCGGGCTGGAATTCTCGGCTTACGCACAGGCACAGGTGCTGCAAAAGCTGGCCGGCGTCTCCAGTATTGTGGCAATCACCGTCGGCGTGCCTAACTCACTCGGCCCCGGCGAACTGCTACAACACTACGGAACGGAAGCGCAAAAAGATCACTACCTGCCACGTCTGGCACGCGGTCAGGAAGTCCCCTGCTTTGCATTGACCAGCCCAGAAGCAGGCTCGGATGCAGGTTCGATTCCCGATACCGGCATTGTCTGCTACGGCAACTGGCACGGCGAACAGGTTTTGGGTATGCGCCTGACCTGGAATAAACGCTATATCACACTCGCGCCAGTCGCTACCGTGTTGGGGCTGGCCTTTAAGCTGTACGATCCCGACCATCTATTAGGCGATGAAGACGACGTAGGTATTACCTGCGCGTTGATTCCGACGGATACCGACGGCGTTAAAATCGGCCGCCGCCATTTCCCGCTGAACGTTCCATTCCAGAATGGGCCGACGCAGGGTGAGAACATTTTTGTCCCGCTGGATTACATCATCGGCGGCGCGAAGATGGCGGGTCAGGGCTGGCGTATGCTGATGGAATGCCTGTCAGTCGGGCGCGGTATTACACTGCCGTCCAACTCCACTGGCGGGCTGAAATCGATTGCCCTCGGTATCGGTGCTTACGCGCACATTCGCCGCCAGTTCAAAATCTCCATCGGTAAGATGGAAGGTATTGAAGAGCCGCTGGCACGCATCGCAGGAAATGCTTATGTGATGGACGCCGCCGCCACATTAATTACCAGCGGCATCATGCAGGGTGAAAAACCGGCGGTGCTCTCCGCTATCGTCAAGTATCACTGTACCCACCGCGGTCAGCGCAGCGTAATGGATGCGATGGATATCGCTGGGGGCAAAGGTATCTGTCTCGGCCCGACCAACTTTCTGGCGCGCAGCTATCAGGGCGCACCGATTGCGATCACCGTGGAAGGGGCGAATATCCTGACGCGCAGCATGATCATCTTCGGGCAAGGCGCCATCCGCTGTCACCCTTATGTACTGGAAGAAATGGCAGCGGCGCAGGAGAACGATATATCGCGCTTTGACCGTGCGCTGGTCGGTCATATCGGCCACGTCGGTAGCAACAAAGTGCGCAGCTTCTGGCTTGGGCTGACCAATGGCCGTCTGAGCCGTGCGCCAGTCAACGACAAAACGCGCCATTACTATCAGCAGCTCAATAGACTCAGCGCGAATTTGGCTCTGCTGGCGGATGTGTCAATGGCGGTACTGGGCGGCAGCCTGAAGCGTCGCGAACGTATCTCGGCGCGTCTGGGGGATGTTCTCAGCCAGCTCTATCTGGCTTCCGCGACGCTGAAACGCTATGAGGACGAAGGGCGTCAGAAAGCGGATTTACCGCTGGTGCACTGGGGCGTGCAGGACAGTCTGCATCAGGCCGAGCAGGCGCTGGACGATTTGCTGCGCAACTTCCCAAATCGTATTGTTGCAGGGCTGCTGACGTTCATCATCTTCCCGCTGGGTCTGCGCTGTCCGGCACCGTCTGACCGCCTCGACCATGAGGTCGCGAAAATTCTGCAAACGCCGTCGGAAACACGTAATCGTCTGGGACGCGGCCAATATCTGGTTGCCAGCGAACACAACCCTGTCGGGCTGCTGGAGGAGGCGCTGCTGGATATCATCGCCGCCGAGCCGATTTATCAACGTCTGTCTAAAGCCAGCGACAAACCACTACCGTTCATGCGACTGGATCAGTTGGCAGAACAGGCGCTGGTGGAAGGTCAGATTACCGCAGAAGAAGCGAATATTTTGACCAAAGCCGAAGCCAGCCGCTTACGTTCAATCAACGTAGATGACTTTGCATTCGATGCACTGGCCGCCAACAAGCCCGCGCCCGTAACGCAACCGGAAAGAAAAACCGAAGCAGCATAAACAGAATCAGGCCGTCAATATGGCGGCCTACTCCTACCGATAAAAACCATTGAGCGGTAATAACGGATAGATCGTAAAGACGCTGTAAACACGTCCCTGTGCGCTCGGCTTGCGCCATCCATGGCGCAAACGCTTTACTCTTCTATCTATTCCGTTACTACCGTTCCCGTTCGGCAAATAGGTTCGTTAAGGCTCTTCCTATTCTTCCTTTGCAGGTCAAGCAGTTGTAAAATCCACATCCTCTTTCCTTCTGAATGAAACCCGACACATGGCTTACATCCCCAAGAACTACGCCAGACTTGAAAGCGGCTACCGCGAAAAAGCGCTCAAACTTTTCCCGTGGGTATGTGGTCGCTGTTCACGCGAATTCGTCTATTCCAACCTGCGTGAATTAACCGTTCACCACATCGATCACGATCACAGCAACAACCCAGAAGACGGCAGTAACTGGGAAATGCTGTGTCTCTATTGTCACGACAATGAGCATTCCAAATATACCGATGCGGATATGTACGGTTCGACTGTCATCGCGGGTGAGGATGCGCAGAAAGATGTCGGCGTCGCCACCCATAATCCTTTCGCGGATTTGAAGGCGATGATGAATAAAGGGAAGAAATAATCTGTTGTCGCTCCCATCCGGTTCACGATGGGAGCGACGAATTGCATCGTACAGCAACTCATTCATGGTGCCACGACGCATTAAATAGCCCAGTTCATTAATCGTGCCACGAATCAGGCGCCGCTCTGCCGTACACGCGCGACTAGCGCATCCACATCCGCAATATGCGGAGCCGCCAGTACCAGTGTTCTGCCCAGTGAAATCGCATGACGCTGGCACGCTAAACGCGCTTCCGTCTCCTGAATGCTGTCCAGATCGGCGACGTGCGCCAACCCAATGGTGCGACGAATCAGTTCGGTGCCACAGTAGCCAACGGCATCTCGCCACACCTGCTGTAAAAACAGTGCAGCATAGCCCGATTCCGCCAGTGCCGGATCGCGGCTGTCATTGTCGCTCAGCGCCAGAAAACGAGCGGAAAAGGTCTGCCACAGCGTACGAATATCTTGCAGACGTCGTTCACGCCCCGCCGCCGCCTCACGCGGTGCCAGCAATCCCGGCAGACCGCAGTAATTCAGCAGCAGATTGCCGATTGCCGTGCCAACATCAAAACCTATTGGCCCATAGAAGCCGAATTCAGCATCGATGGCCTTCAGTCGCCCTTCTGCGACAAAGATCGACCCACTGTGGATATCACCGTGCAGCAGTGCTTCGGCTTTGCTCAGGAAGCCGTGCTTCAGTCCAGCGACTGCCAGCTTCAACGCCCGATCGTCACGCAACGCCTGCACATCCGGCGTCAGCGCCGCATCAAACTGGTTTCTTTCATGGTCGATATAGGGGTCGGTAAAGAACAGATCTTCGGTGATCTGACATAGCTCAGGGTTAGTGAATTGACTTACCGCTGCCTTCTTCTCATGTGGATGCTGATAAAAATCAGAGGTATGGAATAGCGTCTGTGCCAGATATTCCCCCAGTTGTGCCGCCGCCTGAGGATAATCAGCGCCGTTAACCAGTTCGCTACGCCAGATACGATGATCGGAGAGATCTTCCTGCACCATCACCGCCAATTCGGGATCGTGATAGAGCACGGTCACGGTATGCTGCGGACAAAAGCGTGCGTGCGTCAGCAACGTTTCGGCCTCGATACGAGCACGATCGAGCGTCAGCGGCCAAGATTCCCCAACGCAACGCACATAGGGCAGCGCCTGTTTGACAATGACCCGACTGACGCCGGCTTCATCTTTAATTTTAAACACCAGATTCAGATTGCCATCGCCGATCTCTTCTGCGGCTACCAGCGCCTGCGGCTGACTGACACCGCCGTACTGGCGGGCATATTCAACAGCGTCATCCGCCGTAAAAGTGCGGTAAAGTGACATTCCAACTCCTCGCTATTCTGTAATCAAAAACTGTTCTTAAATTAAAACTATCCTTGAACTACATATTCGGACATAAAAACGTTCGGACGTCTATACATCTATTAGGCATCTTGGCAGAATAAGAATATCGATGCAACATGGATTTAACGACCTATGCAGACACTTAACACAACCAGCCTAAAAATTGTTGATAACCAACTATGGATCCTCGACCAGCAGGCTCTGCCGCAAGAAAAACGCTGGAGCCCGTGCCCAGATGTCAGCTCACTGGTTGAACATATTCAGACACTGCGCGTACGCGGTGCGCCGCTGATTGGCTTGTCCGCCAGCCTGCTGCTCGCGCTATTGGCGGAGAGAGGGCTATCGCAGGCCGAACTAGCGCAGGCGCTGGAGACGCTGCGGGCATCACGCCCTACCGCCGTCAACCTGATGAACAATCTGGATCGCATGAAGCTGGCGCTGGCACAGCCGCAGTTTGTCGATGCCTTGGTACAGGAAGCGTTGCGGTTAGTCGAAGAAGATCGCGCCCTATGTGAACGTATTGCCGATCATGGCACTGCCCTAGTGAAGCCAAACAGCCGCTTGCTGACCCACTGCAACACTGGCGGGCTGGCCACAGCAGGCATCGGCACCGCCATTGGCGTACTACTGCGTGCACATCAACAGGGGAAAGTCGCGCAGGTATGGGTCGATGAGACGCGACCACTCTTGCAGGGCGGACGCCTTACAGCTTGGGAGCTGGGCGAGCTAGGCATTCCTTATCAGCTAATCTGTGATTCGATGGCCGCCAGCCTGATGGCACAGGGTCAGGTCGATGCAATTTGGGTCGGCGCAGACCGCATTGCCGCCAACGGCGACGTCGCCAATAAGATCGGCACTTACAGCCTCGCGGTGCTGGCGCATTATCATCAGATTCCGTTTTACGTCGCGGCACCGCACACCACGCACGATCCTGCGTGCCCGGACGGCCGAGCCATTCCTATCGAACAGCGCGCCGCCGCCGAAGTCACCGGCGTATCCGGCAGCTTTGGTCATTGCCAGTGGGCACCACAGAACGCAGCAGTCTACAACCCAGCGTTTGACGTCACCCCCGCCGCATTAATCAGCGGCTGGGTACTCGACACCGGTGTCGTCACACCGCAAGACGTGAAAGAAGGGATCTTTCAGACAGCGTTGAAATAGGAAAATAAGTTCCAGTGATACGATTCTTCTTGGCGTAAATAGGCCGAGGAGATGATGGGCTTCTGGATGAGCCGCACGGACGCGGCGAAAGCCAGTGCCGCGTCGGGAGCGCGTCACTGGCGGTCCATCAGAAGAACATTAGCGACGAGGGGACCGCGGCAGCGGCATATTTCTCGCCAAAAGCCAGGGTTCCCAGGGCGACGGCGATTGAGCCGCCCTGGGTCGGGCGTTTCGTAACATGCAACATAGAGCGGCAAATGTCGAAACGCACGAAACATACTCGTTCATTCACCGAGCATTCGTTCACAACAACCGAGTGCTTTAGCGCACCAACTTCGGATACGCATCCGCGATCTTATCGCCGGTAAAATGGGCGATCCACCCTTCCGGGTTATCGAACAGGCGGATGGCAGTGAAGTGCGGCTCTGGCCCCATATCAAACCAGTGCGCCGTACCTGCCGGTACGGACAGCAGATCGTTTTTCTCACACAGGATCTGGTAAATCTTACCGTTCAGGTGCAGGCAGAACAGTCCCGCACCTTCCACGAAAAAGCGCACTTCATCTTCATGATGCACGTGCTCAGATAAAAACTTGGTGCGTAGCTCCGCGCGCTGCGGGTTATCAGAACGCATGCTGATAACATCCCAACTCTGATAGCCTTTTTCTGCCACCAGCTTGTCGATTTCATGCTGGTAGGCTGCCAGCACTTCTTCAGACGATGGCGCGTCGCTCAGTTTCTGGCTGGCTTCCCAGCGTTCAAAACGCACACCAATCTCGTTCAGTTGTTGCTGAATCGCCTCGTCATCCTGACTTTGCCAAATCGGCTGGCTTGCATCGCTGTCGCTAAAAATGGTTAATCCACTCATTGGGCGTACTCCGGTAAGTCGATCTGGTCAAAACGTGCCACCTGACGGTGACGGCTTACATTATCCGCGTCATCGCGAATAAGCTGACAGGTGTGCCAACCGGCTTCCTGTGCGGCATCCAGTTCCTGCCGAATGTCCGACAGGAACAACAGTTGCTCAGCAGGTAGCCCGATGGCTTGCGCAATCGTGCGATAAGAATCAGTCTCGCGCTTCGCGCCGACGCGGGTATCAAAATAGTCGCTGAACAGCGGGCGCAGGTCGCCAGCGTTGCTATACCCAAACAGCAACTGCTGCGCTTCCACCGAGCCTGACGAGTACACATACAGGCGCAGGCCCTGCTGTTGCCACGTGGCGAGCTGCGCCGCCACTTCAGGGTACAAATGCCCCTGAAAATCACCGTTGCGGTAGCCCGCCCGCCAGATAATGCCTTGCAGCAGTTTCAGCGCGGTAGATTTACGATCTTCATCCATAAACTGGTTCAGCGCGGCGATCAGCGTCTCGCTATCCGCCTCCGGCTGACCCAGTTCCTGACGCAGCGCGTCCAGCGCCTGCGCGATCTCCGGATCGCTACCATGCTGCCGAACGGTGTCGGCCAGACGTTCGCGGGCATAAGGAAACAGCACGCGGTGAACAAAGCGGATGTCGCTGGTAGTCCCTTCAATATCCGTCACAATCGCCTTAATCATGCTTTCGCCTCCAGCAGTCGCCGTTGCAGTTCACACTGGAACAGGAACTCTAACCCTTCCAAGTGACGACGTGCTTCTTTCACCGTGGCACCCCAGCAGTAAAGGCCGTGACCGCGCACCAGAAAGCCGTAACGCAACGGCGTGTGGCTGGCGTATTCCGCTACCCGCTGCGCCAGCGCTGGAATATCCTGATCGTTATCGAAAATCGGGATCGCCACGCGATCCAAATGCGTGGTCTGCCCTGCCAGCGACTTCTGCATTTCATAGCCGTGCAGCACCAGTTCAGCACCCTTTTCTACCCGAGACAGCACCGTGGCGTTCACCGAGTGCGTGTGCAGTACCGCGCCAATCGTCGGCTCGCGGCGATACAGCAGCGTGTGTAGCCCGGTTTCCGCCGATGGCGTGCGGCCACTCGGCACATGATTAGTGGCAATCTCCACCAGCAGGAAATCCTCTGCCTGAAGGCTGCCTTTGTCTTTACCCGATTCAGTAATCAGGCACTGCGCGTCATCAAGGCGTACGGACATATTGCCGCCCGTCGCCGGACACCAGCCTTTCTCGCCGATCCAGTGGCAGGCAGCAAGCAGCGCCGTCAATTGTTGATTTTCAGTCATGAGGCTTCCCGTTTTTGGTCTTTCTGTTTCAAAGCATGCAGTTGCAGGTTTAGATCTTTTCATTATGTCTTAGCACGCAAAGGCATTTAGCCGTTTAAACGTCCAAGCGTCTTGATTGCCAAATACTAACAGCATGTTATATTACGAGGCAATACAGGCTTGCAGGAGTCCTACCCGCTATGAGCGCCGCGTTAATCCCCGACAGTAAACTGCCTTCGCTGGGCACCACCATCTTTACTCAGATGAGTGCGCTGGCCCAACAGCATCAGGCCATCAATCTATCACAAGGTTTCCCTGATTTTGACGGCCCAGACTATTTACAACAGCGGCTGGCGTATCACGTCAGTCAGGGCGCCAACCAATATGCGCCGATGACCGGTGTCGCACCGCTGCGTCAGGCGATTGCCGAAAAAACCGCAGAACTGTACGGCTGGCGACCGGATGCCGATAGCGAAGTGACCGTCACAGCGGGTGCGACCGAAGCGCTGTTTGCCGCCATTGCCGCGCTGGTACGTCCCGGTGACGAAGTGATTTGTTTCGATCCCAGCTATGACAGCTATGCGCCTGCCGTTACGCTGGCGGGCGGCGTACTCAAACGCATTGCCTTGCAGCCGCCCGCGTTTCGCGTGGACTGGTCGCATTTTGCCGATGTACTGAGTGATCGCACCCGACTGGTGATTCTGAATACGCCGCACAACCCGTCCGCCACCGTCTGGCAGAAAGCGGATTTCGAGCATCTGTGGCAGGCGATTGCCGCGCGTAACATCTTTGTGCTGAGCGATGAAGTCTACGAGCACATCTGTTTCGACAGCGAAGGGCACGCCAGCGTGCTGGCACACCCATCGCTGCGCCAACGCGCCATCGCCGTTTCATCGTTTGGTAAAACGTTCCATATGACTGGCTGGAAAGTCGGCTACTGTGTCGCACCTGCGGTATTGAGCGCAGAAGTGCGTAAGGTTCACCAGTATCTGACGTTCTCCGTGAACACGCCCGCCCAGTTCACCCTTGCCGATATGTTGCGTGAACAGCCGCAACACTGGCGTGAACTGCCCGATTTTTACCGTGCCAAGCGCGATCGCTTCATCAATGCGCTGGCGGGTAGCCGTTTTGACATTTTGCCCTGCGAAGGCACCTACTTCCTGCTGGCGGACTATCGGGCGATTTCCGATCTGGACGATGTGAGCTTCTGCCGCTGGCTGACCGAGCACGTTGGCGTTGCCGCCATTCCGCTGTCCGTCTTTTGCGCTGATCCGTTCCCACATACGTTGATTCGGCTATGCTTTGCTAAACAGGAAGCCACGTTGGATGCCGCTGCGGAGCGTTTATGTCGACTTTAAAGATTTCATTGCTGCAACAGCCGCTGGTCTGGCGCGATGGGGAAGCCAATCTGCGCCACTTCGATACCTTATTGGCGGAGATAGGCGGACGTGATGTTATTGTGCTGCCGGAGATGTTCACTACCGGCTTTGCGATGGAAGCTGCCAAAGGCAGTCTGGATCAATCGGTTGTAGAAGCGTGGCTGCATCAGTGGGCGCAGAAGACGAACGCGCTGATCGGCGGCAGCGTCGCGGTAAATACGCCGAAAGGCGCGGTGAACCGTTTCCTGCTGGTCGATCCGCACGGCGAGGTGCATCACTACGATAAGCGCCACCTGTTCCGCATGGCGGACGAACACCACCACTATCAGGCAGGCACGGAGCGCGTCACCCTTGAGTGGCGCGGCTGGCGCATCTGCCCGATGATCTGTTACGACCTGCGTTTCCCCGTCTGGTCACGTAATCGACAGGACTACGATCTGGCGCTGTATGTCGCCAACTGGCCAGCACCACGCACCGCACACTGGCAAACGCTGCTGGCGGCACGCGCCATTGAAAATCAGGCCTACGTTGCAGGCTGTAACCGCGTCGGCACCGACGGCAACGGCCACAGCTACCGTGGCGATAGTCTGATTATTAATGCACAGGGAGAGATTCTGGCCTCTGCCGCCCCCAACCAGCCCGCCCGTCTGGACGCCGAGCTGTCGCTGGAAGCGTTGCAAAGCTACCGGGAGTCCTTCCCCGCCTGGCGCGATGCCGACCGCTTTACGCTGTAGAGACCAAACGCGTCATCCCAACCCCATGATACAAAGATGAGGTTGGGAAACCGTTTCAGCTACAGCGCCGTATGAAAATCCACGGGCGCATTAAGCACAGGCATAACAATTTTCGCCCTGATAACAAAATCACCAAAGCCTTCACCCGCCTTTCTCTCTTTCGCCCATAAACCAATCAGCCGTTCGATTTCGCTAAGTAATGTCGGTACGTCGATATTATCTTTATATAAGCGAGGAATGCGCGTCCCTTCACGATTGCCACCAATGTAAAGGCTATAGCGCCCCACCGCGCGTCCAATCAGTCCCACCTCCGCTAACATGGCTCGTCCACAGCCATTTGGGCAGCCAGTGATACGAAAAACGAACGACTCATCACCTACGCCATATTGGTGTAGCAGATGCTCTATCGCTGAAACCACATCCGGCAGAACCCGCTCCGCCTCGGCCATCGCCAGCGGGCAAGTGGGAAACGAGACGCAGGCCATGGAATCCTTACGCTGTAACGATAGCGATGACCCCAGCAATCCATACTGCCGAGCTAGCGCATCTATCTGCGCTTTGTCTTCACTTGCCACCCCAGCGATGATGATGTTCTGATTCGCTGTCAGGCGAAAATCACCTTTATGCACGTTGGCAATTGCCGCAATCCCGCTTTTATTCGGTAAGCCCGGTTTATCCAACAGACGCCCGCTAGGAATAAACAGGGTCAGGTGATGTTTGCCATCAATCCCGTCAACCCAACCAATACGATCGCCACGTTCAGAAAAAACATAAGGTCTCAACGGAGAAAACGTCACTCCGCTACGCCGCTCGACTTCAGCTTTAAAGACATCGACCCCGACACGTTCAAGAGTATATTTTGTCTTCGCGTTACGGCGGTTCTCACGATTCCCCCAATCGCGCTGGGTCGATACCACCGCTTCGGCAATCGCCAGCGTATGCGCCAATGGGATAAAACCAAACTCCGTCGCCAGACGAGGATACGTGCTGGTGTCTCCCTGCGTCATCGCCAACCCGCCGCCCACCAATACATTGAAACCAACCAACTGGTCACCTTCACCGATGGCAACAAAACTCAGATCGTTGGCGTGAATATCCACATCATTCTGCGGCGGAATAACCACTGCCGTTTTGAATTTTCTCGGCAGATAACTTTTTCCCAAAATTGGTTCTTCATCCGTCTGAATAATTTTCTCTTTATCCAGCCACACCTCGGCATAAGCGTGGGTACGCGGTAAAAGGTGCTCAGAGATCTTCTTTGCCCATTCCCAGGCCTGACGATGTAAAATAGATTCAACTGGGTTAGCCGTACACAACACATTACGGTTAACATCCCCTGCGGTGGCTCGCGAATCCAGCCCGAGATGATTAAGCAGTTTATGTACCGGCTTGATGTCATCTTTCAGCACGCCGTGTAGTTGCACCGTCTGTCGATTGGTAATACGAATGCTGCCATAAAGCGTGTGCTCGCGCGCAAAGGCATCGATACCTAACCACTGATGCGGCGTAATGATCCCACCCGGCAAGCGGACACGCAGCATAACGGTATGCAGTGGCTCTAATTTCTGAGCGATACGTTCTTGCCTGATGTCCCTATCGTCTTGTTGATACATCCCATGAAAGCGAATTAACTGAAAGTTATCTGCGACAAATCCTCCCGTTAACGGGTCGGCCAAATCATCTTGAATGGTTCCTCGCAGATAATTACTTTGTGTTTTAAGCCTTTCATTATCCGACAGTTTTTTATCACTCATTATGCAATCTCACTCGTTATTATTTATTGGAATAATACAAACGAAGTAAAACAGCGATAATTCTGCGTATACAGATACAGTCCTTTCGCTTTCACCTATAACAGTAAATGCTGTAGATAAAATAAGGAGTTAACGCGTAACATAAGACAGAATAAATTATTATTTAATATAGTTAAAAGACATATCGGTAGAATAAAAAAGGCCCATTTATGTCAATAAACAGGCCGCTGGTGTGGATCAAATCATGATTATTTTGTTAAGCCAAATCCAAATGGAAAGAGCGGCGCTTTACTGTCATAAGGTACCCCCGGTTGCTGATTAAGTACCGCTTTCATGGAAGACGGTAGCTCAAATGGAAGTTTCCCTGTGTATGCCTCTCCAGACATTAGTTGCTTGAGTAACACATCGTCACTGATGCCAAAGTTGGCAATAACCGCCTGTGTTTTATCCACGATATTGGTCAGAATAGCCGGGCGATCCAGATACACGGTCACGATAGTTGGCACGCTAGCTGTCGCCCTGATAATAGCTTGGTATTCTGGATTGTTCTCGGTATAAGCAAGTGAGCCCTCATGGTGTTTGGCGCCAAAATAAAAGTTTTTATGTGGTTGCTCATACGGCGCAACGCTACGAACCAACGCAACCTCGGCAAGCTCTGGCGTTTCCACCACAACAAGCCCTGCGGCCCGAGCGACGTTCTTATCGATTCCGCTGAGCCAGACTTTACTTCCCGCTCGCAATGGCAAAATATTTTTATTTTGCAACAGCACCAACGCACGTTTCTGTGCTTCGTTAGCCCGCGTCTGCCATTCAGCCTTACCCACCACACGGCTTGCCTGCCCAGCATTAACATAAGGATTTTCAAACAAACCAACCTGGAATTTCTGTTTCAGTAGACGCCTGACAGAAACATCCAGACGCGACTCGGTCAGTTTGCCTCCCTGTACCGCGCTAATCAGTACCGAAGAGTTAGTGACGCCACCAAACTGATCGACACCCGCCTCCACTGCTTTAATGAATCGCTGCTCTACCGTCAGACTTTCAACGCCCCACGGCATGCCACGCGGTACCGGCTTTTCATTCAGCTTGCTCCCCGTGACACAGTCATCTTTACAGTCATTGGTGATAAGCCAGTCACTAAGAATGACGCCATCAAATCCGTAAACCCCGCGCAGCAGATCGGTTAATAGAAAACGGTTAAACCCTGCTCCGACTTGCTCAATCGACCTTCCTTGCCACGTTGCGTCTTTCAAAATGGAATAGGTTGGCATAATGCCCGCGACACGCGCCTCAAATGCCCCAGTAAAAGGCTCGATATGCTGCTGGAGATCGTTCTTTTTGAAGATGGCATATTTGCCATAAACATTGTGGCTATCCCACCCATCCTGCGCAGCGCCATATCCGACCCAGTGTTTAACGATACTGATGACACTTTGTGAATTCAGGCCATTTCTGCCATTTTGCATGCCTTCGATATAACCCCTGACCATTTTCTTGGTCAGCTCCGCATCTTCACCAAACGTTCCACTACTCCTTGACCAACGCGGTTCCGTTGCCAAATCGGCCTGCGGTGATAGTGCTTCCGTGATCCCGACTGCACGATATTCCTGACGCACAATGTCGGCAAACTGCCGAGTCAGTGATTCATCACCAATAGCGGCCAGCCCCAGCGTTTCAGGCCATTTACTAAACTTTCCAGAGGAAACCGATGCGCCAACCAAATACTGGAACGCATTGCGCGGGTCACTGCTAATCGTCAGCGGAATCCCCAATCGCGTATTTTCTGCAATCTGCTGTAACTTATTATTTTCCTCCGCCATTTGCGTAGGTTCATCACCAGACAGGCGAGTGATAAAACTGCTGATTGACCGCTCAGCAATCATTTTTCTCGCCGTATCAATATCATAAGCAGATCCTGCACCAATCACACTCCCCGTCGTCGGCGCGGAACCATGCATCATCAATCCCGCTTTTTCCACCAGCGTCATACGCGTAACCAGGTCGTTCGCTCGTTGATCGGGAGATAAACGCCAGTCTTCATATGGATTGACCTTTCCATCACGGTTCAAGTCTTTAAATGTCAGACCATCCAGCATAATGGTTGGCACATCGCGATACCCTAATTCCGCTTGTGATATTGCAGAAGCAATAGGAGAAAAAAATAAAGGTACGGAGGAAAATAGTGGTGCTGCTAAAGATAATGCAAAATGCAGTCTGTTTTTTCTCATTATGGCTACTCTCATCAAAGTAAATATCCATCACGCGATGAAAGTAATGCCCATCTCAGTCGACATTACTCTTTTTAAATACATCCATTATTTACGCGCGAGATTTTTAAACTGAATATCCTTCCCGAGATGAGACTACGCCAGATGAAAAAACGAACTCAATGTGGAGTGAGCATAATTTAGATATGTGTCAAATAATTATTTCGACGCTCTAAATAATTAGGATCTGTTATATAATTATTTACTATAACTGTTATGTAAATAGAGACGCTATCACGCTGCATTAAATACCGCCTGATAAAATGCCTGTAGCGCCAGCGCCACATCCGCCGTGGTCACGGATTCATCAGGATGGTGACTGATGCCGCCGCGACAGCGAACAAACAGCATCGCCACCGGCCAGCGTTCGGCAATGGCAATTGCATCGTGCCCCGCGCCGCTCGGCAGCAGCAGCGTTTTCCCCTGTACCCGCGTCACGGCTTCATTTAATACCGACTGCAACGCGGGATCGCAGCGGGTTGCCGCAATGCGGTAATACTCGTCCGCACTAAACTGGCAGCCGCGCTGGTGCGCGATAGCCTGCCCCAACATCAGGAGTTTTTCCAGCAACGCATCCAGCGGCGCATCCTCCGGCCCGCGAATATCCAGAGTCATCTTCACTTCACCAGGGATGACGTTCGCCGCACCCGGTAAACACTGTAACGTGCCAAACGTCGCGACCAGATGAGGATCGCTCTCCCGCGTGACCCGCTCTGCCCGCGCCATCCAATCCGCCGCTGCTGCCAGCGCATCCCGCCGCTGCGTCATTGGCACCGTGCCCGCATGCCCCGCCAGCCCGAGAAACGTGCAGTTGAGCCGCCGCGCACCGTTAATCGCGGTGACCACACCCAGCGCCAGATCCTGTTGTTCCAGACACGGCCCTTGTTCGATGTGCAGTTCCAGATAGGCGACAATATCACTGACTGGGCGCGCCGCCTCCGCCACCTGAAGCGGATCCAGCCCCGCAATGGTCAAGGCCTGCGCCACACTGGTGCCTTCGGCATCCTGACAATCCAGCCAGCTCTCCGGCCAGGTGCCTGTTAGCCCTCGGCTGCCCAGCAGCGTAATACCAAAGCGTGTCCCTTCCTCATCGCCGAAACCGATGATTTCCAGCGCCACGGGCAAACGCGTACCCTGCTGATGAAATACGCGCACTACTTCAATTGCCGTCAGTACGCCCAGCATCCCGTCATAGCGTCCGGCATTGCGCACCGTATCCAGATGCGAGCCTAGCAGCAGCGCGGGTGCATCCGGCGTGAGTCCTTCATAGCGACCGCAAATGTTGCCAACGCTATCCTGCCAGACGTTCATGCCCGCTTCGCGCATCCATTCTCCCACCCGTGCATTGGCGCGCAGGTGCTCCAGCGACAGATAAACGCGGGTCAACTGGCCGGGCGTTTCGCTGATTTCTGCCAGCGCATCACAACGCGACATAATCTGCTCAGCGGCTGCCTGTGCAGCAGCGGGCGACATCAACATTTCACTCATGCACGTCCCTCGTCCGTCGCGTAACAATTCCAAGCAGCCTGCAACGCTTCACCCTGCACCGTGCGGAAACCCAGACGATTCAGTACCGCTTCCAGCGCCGTCAACGTTTGCATCACACAGTCTTTACGCGCGTTGTAGCCCATCGTGCCAATACGCCAGATCTTGCCCTGAAGCGGGCCAAACGAGGTGCCAATCTCAATAGCAAAATCTTCCAGCAGCAGCTTACGCACCTGCTCACTGTGCACACCGTCAGGAATCACCACGCCCAGCACGTTATTCATTTTGTGTTTAAGATTGCCAAAGGTTTCCAGTCCCATTCCCTGAATTCCCGCCACCAGCGCATTGCCGTGCAGCGCATGGCGGGCAATGCTGCGATCCAGCCCTTCCTCGAGGATCGTTCGCGCGCACTCACGAGCGGCAAACAGCATGCTCGTCGCCTCGGTGTGGTGGTTCAGACGCTCCGGCCCCCAGTAATCCATCACCATGCCCAGATCGAAATAGTTGGAATAGATCATCTCGTCATCGCCATCCTGATGCGCGTCCGTTCGGATCCCCTGCTCTACACATTTACGACGGCGAATCACCGCTTCCATCTGCGGGCTGAGCGTGATCGGTGAGCTGCCAGACGGCCCGCCGAGACACTTCTGTAATCCGGCGGAAACCGCATCCAGTCCCCATTTGTCCGTTTCCAACGGGTTTCCGCCAAAAGACGCCGTCGCATCGGTATAAAACAGCACGCCATGACGGCGGCAAATCTCGCCCAGTTCTTCCAGCGGTTGCAGCATGGTGGTCGAGGTATCGCCCTGCACTGTCAGCAACAAACGCGGGCGCACCGCCTTGATCGCGTCTTCGATTTGGTCAGGCGAGAACACCTCGCCCCACGGTACTTCAATGGTATGAACCTCGGCACGACAGCGGCGGGCAATCTCACACAGTAGATGACCAAAACGACCAAATACGGGCACCAGCACCTTGTCGCCAGGCCGGATTGATGACAGCAGAATCGCTTCGATCCCCGCGCGCGAGGTGCCGTCTACCAGCATCGTCCAGCGGTTTTCCGTACGGAAAAGCTGACGATAGAGTTCCATGACCTGATTCATGTAGTTCGTCATCGCGGGGTCATACTGGCCAACCAACTGGCTGGCCATTGCCCGTAATACGCGCGGATCGGCGTTGATCGGCCCCGGCCCCATCAGTAAGCGATGAGGGGGGTTAATTTGCGCGTACAGTTCGCTGCTCATGGTTATAGGCTCCACATTTTTGTTTCGACTTACACATTCGGCAAGCGTCATTACGCTTCCGATAGTCCTCGCACCGAGGCGATAAACTGTTTCAATTCTGGCGTTTGCGGGTGAGCAAACAGCGTTTTGCTGTCGCCCTGTTCCCAGACGGTGCCCTGGTGCATGAACACCACGCGGTCACCCACTTCACGGGCAAAATTCATTTCATGCGTCACCAGAATCAGCGTCATGCCTTCTGCGGCCAGCTGTTCCAGCACTTTCAGCACTTCGCCGACTAATTCAGGATCGAGCGCCGAGGTAATTTCATCGCACAGCAGGACTTTCGGGTTCATCGCCAGCGCGCGGGCAATCGCGACACGCTGCTGCTGGCCGCCCGACAGGTTGGCAGGATAGTAGTGAAGGCGTTCCCCCAGCCCGACTTTATTGAGCATCTGCTCACCCAACTCACGGCATTCCGCCGCGCTTTTCCCCAGCACGCGGCGCGGCGCCAGCATCACGTTTTCCAACGCCGTCATATGCGGGAACAGATTGAAATTCTGGAACACCATCCCAACCGAGCGGCTGATTTCCCGCGCCTGTGAATCCCTGTCGGTGACCGTCATCCCGCCGAGCTTGATGCTGCCGTCCTGATACCCTTCCAGACCGTTCATACAGCGCAGGAGCGTGCTCTTACCGGAGCCGCTGCGCCCAATGATCGAGATGACTTCACCCATTTCAATATCCAGATCGACGCCTTTCAGGACATGGTTCTGGCCGTAATATTTTTGAACCTGATTAATGGTGATGAGCGGCATTGAATTTCTTCTCCAGATAGCGGCTGTAATAAGAGAGCGGATAGCACATCAGGAAATAGCCCAGCGCCACCAATCCGAACACTTTAAACGGCTGATAGGTCACGTTATTCAGCATGGTTCCCGCTTTGGTCAGCTCGACAAATCCGATGATTGACGCCAGCGCGGTGCCTTTAATCACCTGCACGGAAAACCCTACCGTGGGGGCGATGGCGATACGCATCGCCTGAGGCGCAATCACCCGATAGAGCGTCTGGCCGAAATCCAGCCCGAGACAGCGCGAGGCTTCCCACTGCCCTTTCGGCAACGCTTCCACGCTGCCACACCAGATATCCACCAGAAAGGCGCTGGTAAATAGCGTCAGCGCCAGTGCCGCCGCCGTCCACGGGCTGACATCGATACCGAACAGCGCCAGCCCGAAAAAGGCGAGGAACAGTTGCATCAGCAGCGGTGTCCCCTGAAACAGTTCGGAATACAGTTGAACAAAGCGCGTCGGCCACTTGCGTTTGGTCAACCGCAGCAGCATCAGCGGAAACGTCACCAGCGCACCGCCGATGAAGGCCGTCAGCGACAGCAACAGCGTCCAGCGCGCCGCCAGCAGCAGGTTGCGCACAATATCCCAGTCGGTAAATGCCATTATGACTGACTCCCTAAGAAACGCCGTCCCGCCAGCAGCAAGAGTTGCCGCATCAGGACAGACAGCGCCAGATAACACAGCGTGGTCGCCAGATACACTTCAAAACTCAAAAAAGTACGGGACTGAATCAGGTTGGCGGCAAAGGTCAGTTCTTCATAAGACACCTGCGATACCACTGACGACCCCAGCATAACGATGATGCATTGGCTGACCAGCGCCGGATAAATCCGCTGGAGCGCAGGCGGCAGAATCACGCGCAGAAACGTCTGCACACGCGTCAGCCCCAGCACACGGGCGGCTTCCCACTGGCCTTTCGGCGTCACCTGAATCCCCGCACGGATAATCTCGGTGCTGTACGCACCGAGGTTAATCAACATCGCCAACAGCGCAGCCTGCCCGGCGGTAAGTTTCCAGCCCAGACTCGGCAAACCGAAGACGATGAAAAATAGCTGCACCACAAACGGCGTATTGCGGATCAGCTCGACATAGACTCCCCACAGCCGACTCAGCAGGGTGGGCTTGCCGCTGCGCAAGGCCGCACCACAGATACCGATGGCAATGCCGCCAAGGGTTGCCATTACCGTCAGCTCAATGGTGACCCACAACCCCGCCAGCAGCTCAGGCCAGAATGGCAACAGCGCGGAAAAATTAAGCTGATAGGTCATGCCGTGCTCCCGTTATGCTTTGATGCTGGCTGGCAGCGGCGCTTTCAGCCATTTTTCTGACAGGCTATTAAGCGTGTCGTCTTTCAGCGCTCGTTCGATCAACGCATCGACTTTTGCTTTCAGCGCGGGCTCGTCTTTTTTCAGCCCGATGTAGCACGGCGAATCTTTCAGCATAAACTTCGCCACCGGTGCTTTCGTTGGATTCTGCTCGGCGATGGCGGCAACCACCAGGTTACCGGTGGCGACATATTCCACCTGACCTGACAGGTACGCCGACAGCGTCGTGTTGTTATCTTCGTAGCGCTTAATCTGGGCAGCCTTCGGCGCGATATCCGTCAGCACCATGTCTTCTACCGCACCGCGCGTCACGCCGATGCTTTTGCCTTCCAGCGCCTCAGACGATGTCAGCGTGCTGTCTTTCGTCCCAAATACGCCGAGGAAAAACGGCGCATAAGCGCGACTGAAATCGATCACTTTTTCGCGCTCGGCGTTTTTGCCCAGGCTGGAGATCACCAGATCAACCTTATTGGTTTGCAGATACGGTACGCGGTTGGCGCTGGTGACCGGCACCAATTGCAACTTTAGTTTCATCTCTTTCGCCAGATAGCGGGCGATATCGATGTCATACCCCTGCGGTTGCAGATCTGTCCCTACCGATCCAAACGGTGGGAAATCCTGCGGCACCGCGACACGCAGCACGCCGCGCTTCTCGATATCCTGCAACTGATCGGCCATCGCGCTACCGGCCTGAACCAGTAACATTGCCGCGCCCATCACTGCCAGTAACCCTTTTTTGATGCCCAGTTTATTGATCAACATCGTCTCTGCCCCCGGTTAGTGTAATTGAAACGAAAGATTCTTTAAAAGCAAATATTGAAACTATCGTTACAGATATTAAGCAAGGAGCATGCCAGATTACATGAGTACTCTTAGCGATGAGGAGCTGCGTAGAAGGTCAGAGAGTTTTTCTAAATCACGGGATAGGACTATGGATATGATTATGGATATGCGATATCGGTGAAAAATTTCGTGCGTGATTGCAGAAAGACTATTTATGCAACTCATGCACCACGCCCGACGTAGGACTGCTCAGTCGCCGCAGCCCTACGAACCCTGGCTTTCGGCGTGAATTATGCCGCTACGCGGTACATTCGAAACGCGTGTCATCCTGTCGAACCGCCTGTGACGCGCTCCCGACGCGGCACAGGCTTTCGCAGCGTCCATGCTGCTCATTCGGGATGCCCCACGTTTCTCATCATAATTTTTTACGCCTATGAACAGATAACAACGAGAAACAATCCACAGCGCTGCGTCACAAAAATAATCAGGTACTATCACGCCCGAAACGATCTGCACAGCTATATGGCAATCAGTTAAATAGCACCAAATTAGTGCAATAGCACCAAATTAACGCCCCATTAACGTTGCTCAAGCTCCTCCAGTTCACCATAAAGATCCGCGATCTGGTGAATACGCTGGCGTCCGTCACGCAGCATTTCATGTAATAACGCGTTGCTGATCACGTTCACCAGACTCATGGCAGAGGAATAGCTGTCGAATGCCGAGACGCTGTCCAGCGGGACGCACAATGACCAGGTTGCCAGTGACATCAGCGCACTGGCTTGTGGTTCACACAGCAGCAGTACAGGCACGCCACGTTTTTGCAGTTGCGCCAGCAGCGGCTGAATCAGGCGCGGACGGCGGCGAAAGGCCACCACAATGACGACATCCTGTGCAGTGAGATCGACCAACTCTTCGGATAGCGTCTGCCCCGGCTGCGCCAGCAGGGTGACATGTTGACGAATCTGGAGCAGTTGTTGACGCAGGTGCAGCGCCACCGGATAGCTATTGCGCAGCCCAATCAGGCATAGGCGCTGCGCCTGCATCAGCGCCTGAATCACCGCGCCGAACTGTGTCGGGTCAATCTGGTTGATCCACTGCGTCAGGTTTGCCATTTCCTGTTTGTAATGCCGCGCCAGCAGCGTATTGCCCTGCACGGCATCGCGGTTATCCGCCAGCGGCATCCCACTCTGGCGCAGCGTTCTGAGCTCATCGCGCATGTCGCGGTAGCTGGGGTAACCCAACCGTTTAAACAACCGGCTGACGGTCGCTTTGGAGACACCACTTAGCCGCGCCAGCTCGGCGCTGTTGTAGCTAATCAGATCGTCAAAGTGATCAAAGATGAAATCCGCGACGCGCTGTTCCTGCGGTGAAAGCTCGCTGTAGCGATCCCGTAATCGTTCATCTATTTGCATCATCGTCTCTCACCCGTTGCACTTGCTGTAACGTTTGTTTCATGTCGCAGAACATAGCACAGGATTATGATAGTGATACAGGTACACATTCCTGAACGATAAAAGGTCTTTCCGTGCCAGTGAAAAACTGGAACGCCGTTTGCTTATAGCTAGGGTTAATAGAACTCATCACCCTACATAATATTTAAAAAAGGAATCCTGAGATGATGCAAAGCAACACCGCCCCGCTGGGCATGGCGGTAGCACCTCATCATTTAGCCAGTGCCAGCGCGTTGGCGGTTCTGCGTGAAGGCGGAAACGCCATTGAAGCCATGGTCGCAGCGGCAGCAACCATTGCGGTGGTGTACCCGCATATGAACGGCATCGGCGGAGACGGTTTCTGGCTGATTGTGCCACCACACGGCGAACCGATCGCCATTGATGCCAGCGGTGCCGCTGGGTCGCTGGCCTGCCGTGAATACTATCAGGGCGAAAGCCACATTCCGCATCGTGGACCTAAAGCGGCACTGACCGTCGCGGGCACCGTCGGCGGCTGGCAGGAAGCGCTGGCCTACTCACAAGAACTCACCTATTCACAAGAAATGGACAGTTCCCCGATTCCGCTCGCCCGTCTGTTATCTGACGCCATTCGCTACGCGGCTGACGGTATTCCCGTCACCCAATCACAGGAAGATGCACTCACCCAGCGTTATCACGAACTGAGTGATTTCCCAGCCTTTAGCCAGATTTTTATGCCGCAGGGGAATGTTCCACGCGCCGGCAACCGTTTCACACAGCCAGATTTAGCCGATACCCTGACGACACTCAGCATTGAAGGGTTGGACAGTTTTTATCGCGGCTCCGTCGCTGCCCGACTATCGAAACAGATGGCGTTGATCGGTATGCCGCTGACGGCTGACGATCTGGCGAATTACCGCGCCAAACGGACAGCGCCGCTGGTGCTGAAGCACAGTAAAGGTGACATCTATAACCTCGCGCCGCCGACGCAAGGTCTGGTGTCGCTCGCCATTCTCGGCCTGACCGACCATTTAGCAATGGAAGATTTGAACGATAGCCAGACGATCCACCGCATTGTCGAGTCAACCAAGCTGGCGTTTGGTTTGCGCGACCGTTTCATTACCGATCCCAAACTGATGACGCAGGACGTTAAAACGCTGCTGGACAACAATGCGCTCGGTGCACTCGCGCGGCAGATCGATACCCGCAACGCCGCCCCGTGGGGCGAAGGTAAAGGCCCAGGGGACACCGTCTGGATGGGCGTATGCGATAGCAGCGGCCTATGCGTCTCTTTCATTCAAAGTATTTACCACGAGTTCGGCAGCGGCGTGGTATTGCCGGGAACCGGCGTGCTCTGGCAGAACCGCGGTGCCTCGTTCAGCCTCGATCCGGCGCACCTGTTAGCGTTAGAACCGGGTAAACAGCCTTTTCATACGTTAAACCCTGCCGCCGCACGTCTGTCCGACGGCCGAACGATGGTCTACGGGTCGATGGGCGGTGATGGGCAACCGCAGACGCAGGCGGCCATCTTTATCCGCCACGTCCAGCAAGGCATGCCGCTGCAGCAGGCGATTACCGCTCCGCGCTGGCTGCTGGGCCGAACCTGGGGACAAACCTCCGATACGTTGAAGCTCGAAGATCGTTTTAAACCCGCCACCGTCGATGCCCTGCGCCAACTAGGTCACGATGTCGAGCTGCTGGGCAGCTTTAGTGAAACGGTCGGCCACGCTGGCGCCATCGTGCGCCACACCAATGGCATGCTGGAAGGGGCGTTCGATCCACGCAGTAACGGCAGTGCGGCAGGCTTTTAATCATCAATTAACCGGGAGAACACCTCATGACGACAACCGCTATCCATAGCGACACGTTAGCCGCTTACCTTCAGCAGATGGAAGCGCTACTGGCGCTGCAACTGAGTCAGGAACGACGTCAGGAGCTGTTAGTGCAGTTCAGCCGCATCCACGCCATGGCGCAGCCACTGATGGCTTTTCCTCTTGATGAACATCAGGAGATCGCTGGGGTGTATACGTTATGAGTTTATTCTCGACACAGCCGTCCTCATCGTTATCGATCCGACAGATTCAACAAGGTTTGCAGGCTGGCACGTTCTCCGCGAAGGAGCTTGCACAACAGACGCTGGACGCCATTGAGCAGGCTAACCCCACCATTAATGCCTATACCCATATCACCGGCGAACGCATGCTGGCAGAGGCTGAACATCTGGATGCTAGCCGTCAACGCGGAGAAAGCTTGCCAGCGCTGGCCGGTGTACCTTACGCCGTAAAGAATCTGTTTGACGTCAGCGGTGAAACCACGCTGGCAGGTGCCGAACTTCTCCGCCAGCGCCCGCCCGCGACACAAGATGCCTTTGCCATCCGCCAGCTTGCCAGCCGGGGCGCGCTTCTGTCCGGCATGTTGAATATGGATGCCTACGCCTATGGCTTTACCACCGAAAACAGTCATTACGGCGCTACGCATAACCCGCTTGATACACAGCGCATCGCTGGCGGATCGTCTGGCGGCTCGGCCGCGGCGGTAGCGGCGGGACTGGTTAATTTCACGCTGGGTAGCGACACCAACGGTTCAATCCGCGTGCCATCGTCGCTATGCGGTATTTTCGGGCTGAAGCCAACATTTGGCCGTTTATCGCGTCACGGTAGCCACCCGTTTGTCGCCAGCCTCGACCACATCGGCCCCTTGGCGCGCCGTACAGACGATCTGGCGTTAGTGTTTGATGCACTACAAGGCCGCGATGAGAAAGACCGTTTTCAGGCTGAACGAGAAACGCAACAGACGGCCACACAGTTAGAAGCGGGCAGCGACGGATTGCGCTATGCGGTACTGGATGGCTATTTCTCCACATGGGCCAACGAGGAGGCCAACGCCGCCGTTCGTCAGATCGCACAGGCGCTGGGCGCACAGAACAGCCTGACGCTCACCGATGCCGCACTGGCACGCAGCGCCGCCTTTATTCTGTCGGCCAGCGAAGGAGGAAATCAGTATCTACCTGACTTACGTACTCAGTCTGAGCGTTTCGAACCGCTGTCACGCGAACGGCTGCTGGCTGGCGCGATGATCCCCGCCGCCTGGTATGTGCAGGCACAGCGCTTCCGTAACTATTTCCGCCAACAGACGCTGGCGTTGTTTGAACACACCGACCTGCTGATCGCCCCCGCGACCCCCTGCTCCGCCACACTCATCGGGCAGGACACCATGCGTATTAATGATACCGACCTGCCCGTCCGCGCCAGCATGGGCATGCTGACACAGCCGATCTCTTTCGTCGGTCTGCCTGTCGTGACGGTGCCGGTAGCAACCGCCAGCGGCCTGCCGATAGGCGTGCAGATTATTGCCGCACCGTGGCGCGAGGATCTTTGTCTGCGGACGGCGTGGGCGCTTGAGCAGAAGGGCATCACCTATACCTTATGAGGAAAGAAAATATGTTGCCTGACGATATTAACCAACCGGATGTGCTGGCCGACGTGACCGCCGCGTTCTATCGCTATGAGAAAGCCTTAACGGGTAATGACGTTGCGGTACTGGATGAACTGTTCTGGCACGATGAAAAAACGGTGCGCTACGGCGCGGGAGAAAATCTGTACGGGATCGAGGAAATTCGCGCCTTTCGCCTCGCTCGCCCCTCCGCCGGTCTGGACAGAACCCTGCGTAATACGGTCATCACCACTTACGGTCATGATATGGCCGTCGCCAGCACGGAGTTTACCCGCGCAGGCAGTACGAAGATCGGTCGCCAAATGCAAACCTGGGTAAAAATGCCCGAAGGCTGGCGTGTTGTCGCTGCCCACGTCAGCCTGATGAGTTAGTAACAATGAAGAAAACAAGCGCAATATCTATGCGCTTGTTTCAGTTCCCACTAATCTACTTATCCGCCAAATTAGGATCATCTGAGGCCAGATAATATTTGCCATCAATAAGCACATATTCACCAGAAGCCAGCTTACGCTTTATCACATCACGCGCGGCCATTTGCAGCTTTTTCCCCAAGGCGAAAAATGCCTGTTCCTGAAGACTTAACGTCGTAATATTGTGTGAGGATGACATAGCTTCTCCTATCTGAACCAAGTCGATTAAATGACTGCATACCGGGGATAATACCGCCAAGCCTGTAACATCTCTATTTCTCTTTCTGGCGTTGCCTCGCAATTATCAAAACAATTCAACACACCGACTTACAAATGGCATGCTCTATGCAAAAATGACAAATATATTATTCAGAACACTCTCATTTATTGGTGAGAATTAACACTATCATTTCACCCATTATATCCTTGCTATACTGTATAAAATACCGACAGATATCATAAGTAAAAAATGTACTTACGTCGGTCTATTTGAGTGTCTATAACCCGAAAAATGTGATTTATTTATCATATTATTCGATTAGTGAAATTCACTATAAATCGCGGTTTATCCACCATCAGAAAAGGTTATATTCCCTGCGAATCCAACGCGTAGAAACCAACAGATAACACACTGTTATAAAAAGAATTATCCTTCCAACGTAAAATCATAAAGATCACGTAAATCATGAAGATAAGACAGTAATAATAGCGTTACTGTTATCGCGAATATTCGTCTTCCGGGAAACGTCCTTGAGGCAATCAAGGGTTGTCTCAGAATCTGAGTATGGTAGGGTAGATTATGTTTAATCATTATCAGGGCTACGTTATAGAATTATAAACGACATAGGAAAACAATAATTTCATGGCAATTAAACTTGAAGTAAAGAATCTTTATAAGATATTTGGCGAGCATCCTGACAGAGCATTTAAACTGATTGATAAAGGCCTGAGCAAAGATCAGGTATTTGAAAAAACAGGGCTTACTGTCGGGGTAAAAGATGCCAGTCTGGCCATTGAAGAAGGCGAGATATTTGTCATCATGGGATTATCCGGCTCCGGCAAATCCACCATGGTACGCCTTCTCAATCGTCTGATCGAACCCACTCGGGGTCAGGTGCTGATCGACGGTGAGGATATCGCTAAAATATCCGATACCGCGCTGCGCGACGTGCGCCGCAAGAAGATCAGTATGGTGTTCCAGTCCTTTGCACTCATGCCGCACCTGAATATTCTCAGCAACACCGCGTTTGGTATGGAACTCGCTGGCGTGCCGAAAGCGGAACGTGAGCAAAAAGCACTGGATGCCTTACAGCAGGTCGGTCTTGAAGCCTACGCCGCGTCTTACCCGGATGAGTTATCCGGCGGGATGCGCCAGCGTGTCGGCCTGGCTCGCGCATTAGCGAACGACCCCGATATCCTACTGATGGATGAGGCATTCTCCGCACTCGATCCGCTGATCCGTACTGAAATGCAGGATGAGTTGATCAAACTCCAGTCTCGTCATCAACGCACTATCGTCTTTATCTCGCACGATCTGGATGAAGCGATGCGCATCGGTGACCGAATTGCCATCATGCACGGCGGCGAAGTGATTCAGGTCGGTACGCCCGATGAGATCCTGAATAACCCCGCCAATGACTACGTGCGCACCTTTTTCCGCGGTGTCGATATCAGCCACGTGTTTAGCGCCAAAGATATCGCCCGTCGTCGCCCAGTCACCCTAATCCGTAAAACCCCCGGCGTAGGCCCACGTTCTGCGCTGAAAATCCTTCAGGACGAAGACCGTGATTACGGCTATGTGCTAGAAGGCGGAAAACGCTTCATTGGCGTTGTGTCTATTGATTCACTGAAGCAGGCGCTGAAAGAACAGCAGCCGCTGGAACAGGCGTTACTGCCCGAACCTGCTCCCGTGCCCGCAGATATGTCACTCAACGAGCTGATTTCTCAGGTCGCACAGGCGCCCTGTGCCGTCCCTGTCGTCGGCGAAAATCACGAGTACATTGGCATCATTTCCAAAGGAATGTTGCTACAGGCACTGGATAAGGAAGGAGTGACCAATGAGTAAATCAACGTCAAACCCGTGGGATACCACCACCACACCAAACCAGCCCGCCGAACAAGGCGCGGCCTCTCAACAGGGTAATAGCGCCGCGCCAAGCGATCCGTGGGCCACCAGCGCTGCCACTCAGGATACACCGGCTAACGGCAGCGATGCGTGGAGCAGTGCGCCGACGCCCGATGGTTCCGCTGATGCCGCCCATCAGGCTGCGCAATCAGGCACTGACTGGCTAAACAATTCTGCCCCTGCAACACCCGAACATTTCAACCTACTCGATCCGTTTAAGGACACGCTGATCCCGCTGGACAACTGGGTCACCCACGGTATCGACTGGCTTGTGCTGCACTTCAGACCGGTTTTTCAGGGCGTGCGTGTGCCAGTCGACTTCATTCTGGGAGGCTTTCAACAGTTTCTGCTGGGGATGCCAGCACCAATCGCCATTCTGGTGTTTTCGCTGCTTGCCTGGCAGATGTCCAGTCTCGGCATGGGGGTCGCCACCCTGCTGTCGCTGATCGCCATTGGTGCCATTGGCGCCTGGTCGCAGGCCATGATCACGCTGGCTCTGGTGCTCACCGCACTGTTCTTCTGTGTACTCATCGGGCTACCCATGGGGATCTGGCTGGCGCGTAGCGAACGAGCCGCGAAGTTTATTCGTCCCTTGCTGGATGCCATGCAGACCACGCCCGCGTTTGTCTATCTGGTACCTATCGTCATGCTGTTCGGTATCGGTAACGTGCCGGGCGTCGTAGTGACCATCATCTTTGCCCTGCCGCCGATTATTCGCTTAACCATTTTGGGTATTCGTCAGGTTCCGGCCGATTTGATCGAGGCCGCGGAATCCTTCGGCGCCAGCCCGCGTCAGATGCTGTTTAAGGTTCAGCTTCCGCTGGCGATGCCAACCATTATGGCTGGCGTTAACCAAACCCTGATGCTGGCTCTGTCGATGGTGGTGATCGCCTCAATGATCGCCGTGGGTGGCCTGGGTCAGATGGTACTGCGCGGCATTGGCCGTCTGGATATGGGACTGGCTGCCGTCGGCGGTGTCGGGATCGTTATTCTGGCCATTATTCTTGACCGTCTAACGCAGTCTCTCGGACGCGATCGCCGTAGCAAAGGCAACAAAAGCTGGTATGCCAGCGGCCCGATTGGCCTGCTGACCCGTCCTTTCATCAAACCATAACGCACGATAAAAACAGAGGGAATCATGATGCGTAACACCACACTTTGGGCTGCCGCCCTGACGACCACACTGTTGAGTACACACGTTTACGCCGCTGACACCGCACAACCGGGCAAAGGTATTTCCGTTATCCCAGTACAAAGTACCATCTCCGAAGAAACATTCCAGACGCTGCTGGTCAGCCGCGCGTTAGAAAAGTTGGGCTATGACGTGCAGCCTCCGCGTGAAGTGGACTATAACGTGGCCTACACCTCAATTGCCTCCGGCGATGCGACGTTTATCGCCGTGAACTGGGACCCGCTGCACGCCGACCAATATAAAGCCGCAGGCGGAGATGCTAAGTTCTACCGTCAGGGTGAATATGTCTCCGGCGCCGCACAGGGTTACCTGATCGATAAGAAAACGGCTGAAAAATACAACATCACCAATATTGCGCAGTTAAAAGATCCGAAAATCGCCAAGCTGTTTGATACCAACGGCGATGGCAAAGCCGACTTGACGGGCTGTACGCCGGGCTGGGGATGCGAAGCGGCCATCAATAACCACCTTCCAGCCTATGGCTTAAGCAACACGGTTGAGCATAATCAGGGTAACTATGCTGCGATGATCGCTGATACCATCACCCGTTATAAAGAAGGCAAGCCGATCCTGTACTACACTTGGACGCCATACTGGGTGAGCGACGTGCTGGTACCGGGACGTGACGTGGTGTGGTTGCAGGTACCGTTCTCTTCTCAACCGGGAGAAATGAAAGGCGTCAGCACCAAGTTGCCTAACGGCGCCGACTACGGTTTCCCAGTCAACAACATGAGAATTGCCGCGAATAAGGCATGGGCAGAGAAAAACCCTGCGGCCGCCAAGCTGTTCGCCATTATGAAACTGCCGATTGCCGATGTGAATGCGCAGAACCTTCGTATGCATGAAGGTCAGGGTTCACAACAGGATATCGAGCGTCATGTTGATGGCTGGATCAAAGCCCACCAGCAGTTGTTTGACGGCTGGGTGAAAACCGCCGCTGACGCAGCGAAATAATCCACCTGTAGATGAGTAATACGGTTCACTTAAGCATGGATTTAGGGGGAAACACGGTGATGAGGTTCCCGCAGGGATACCTCGCACCGTGGTCGCCCTCGGTATCTCGATCCTTAAACGATCGGCATTACCTGTAGATCAGCGCCCTTTCCAGTGAAAGGGCGTTTTTTATTGAAGAATCGTAATTACGGCAGGTTAACGATTTCGACCCAATTCGCCCCTTTTCCCGTCGGATATTGCCCAACTCGCACTAAATCTCCGTTGTCCTGATTGATGCGATACACCGACAGCGATGTCGATTTTTCACCGCTGGCGATCAGGAATTTCCCGCTTGGATCGATCTGAATACCGCGCGGCTGCGTTTCTGTCGGGTAACGCGTAATGTATTTCAACTGGCCGGTTTTCGGTTCTACCCGCAGCAGCGTAATCGTGCTTTTGGTGCGCTCCGATACGTACAGGAATTTTCCATTTGGCGTCAGACGCAAATCGGCACTCCAGATCTGCGGTCGGCTGTCGGTGCTCTTTTTATCCGGAGTGATCGTCCCCGCCCGCATGCCTGCATCGGCCGGAACGGTGTCCGTGTAATCCAGTAACGTCAGTTGCCCCGTCTTTTCATTCAGCGCCAGACGCGCAACTTTGCCAGACAGTTCATTGCTCACATAGAGCGTTTTGTTATCTGGCGATAACACCAGATGGCGCGGCCCGTTCCCCTCCGGCAGTTTAATTTCCGCCGGTTCATTCGGCGTCAACGTGCCCGTTTTCGCATCAAATCGGAACTGTACAATTTGATCGCTGCCCAGATTGCTGGCAAAGACGAACTTATTTTGGCGGTCGGCAACAATACTGTGTGCTTTCTCCCCTGTCGGCACCACCGTGACTGCGCTCGCGTTCACCTTTCCATCGTTATCAATGCCATTAATCGCGACTTTATTGCCGCCATACGAAGCGCTCAACAGCCACTTACCCGTGAAATCCGTCGAGAGGTAAGCCATGCTGTCCGGCAATTCCGCTTTGCCTAGTGGGCTTAGCGCCCCGCTTTTAGGATTAATTTTATAACTCACTGCCGAGTAAGGAATGCCGCGCGTGGCCGCATAGAGGAACGATTTATTCGGACTCACAGCCATCGGCATCACTTTCGCCCCTGCGGCCACTTTCCCAATTGCAGTCAATTCGCCGCTTTGGGTATTGAGCGTGTAGGCGTCGATGGCGCCGTCAGTGGCCGCAGAGACGTAGACGGCCGTTACCGCCTGTGCCCCCATCGACCACAGCGCGGCGGCTGGGAAAAGTGCACATCCCATTAATACCGCAACGCTTTTTTTCTTAAACACCCGATAATGTTTAAACATACTGTCCCCTGTCGATAGTCGTATAACGTTGGCGATAAGCTAAATCAATCTCATTAAAAACAAAACAAACTTAAGAAGCGTAAAGATATTCTGGTATCTCATTAGGCTCTGCCGGATACTATAGCCTCTGCTTTTAACATCATATTAACGTTTACGCTATGTCTCTTCCGCAACACGCTGTATCACCCCAACCACAACCGGGGCTCAGTCTATCTTTGACCCTGATTATGTCTGTCGCGACCGGCCTCGCCGTCGCCAGTAACTATTATGCTCAGCCGCTGCTGGAAACCATTGCCAGAGTGTTTGCGCTTTCCGTCAATCAGGCCGGGTTCATTGTCACCGCCGCACAGTTGGGTTACGCCGTCGGCCTGCTGTTTTTGGTTCCGCTGGGGGACATGTTTGAACGCCGAACGCTGATCGTCGGCATGACGTTACTCGCCGCAGGCGGGATGCTGCTCACCGCCTCCGCGCCCACGCTCTGGATCATGATTGCTGGTACGGCGTTAACCGGGCTGTTCTCCGTTGTCGCCCAGTTGCTGGTGCCGCTCGCCGCGACGCTGGCGACGCCGGAAACGCGCGGTAAAGTGGTCGGCACGATTATGAGCGGTCTTCTGCTGGGCATTCTGCTGGCGCGTACCGTCGCGGGTGCGCTGGCTTCACTCGGCGACTGGCGCACCGTGTACTGGGTGGCCAGCACGCTGATGGTCATCATGGCGCTGATTCTGTGGCGGGCATTGCCGCGCATTCCTCAGCAAAACACGCTGAACTATCCACAGTTGCTGCTCTCAATCTTCCGCCTGTTTTCCACCACCCCACTGCTGCGCACACGCGCCATTCTGGGCTGCCTGTCCTTTGCTAATTTCAGCATTCTGTGGACGTCGATGGCCTTCCTGCTGGCATCGCCGCCATACGGTTATTCCGAAGGCGTAATCGGGCTGTTTGGTCTGGTTGGTGCCGCTGGCGCATTAGCTGCATCGCGCGCAGGGCGTCTGGTCGATCAGGGCAAAGCCAAGCCGACCACCAGCGTGGGGATTATCCTGCTTTTGCTGTCATGGGGCTGTATCGCGCTCGGCATTCATTCCATCACCACGCTGCTCATTGGTATCATCGTGCTGGATCTGGCGGTTCAGGGCGTGCACGTCACTAACCAGAGCGTCATCTACCGTATGATGCCTGAGGCACGTAACCGACTGACAGCCGGTTATATGACCAGCTACTTCATTGGCGGCGCGCTGGGTTCACTCCTTTCTGCCTCGGCTTATCAGCATTGGGGCTGGCTTGGCGTCTGTGCCGCAGGCGCGATTATCAGCTTGCTGAATCTGGTAGTGTGGTGGCGAAGCCATCATCACGAGACACAGGAAGCCATGGCGGCGCTATAGCCCTTCTCATTGTTCACACTCTCGGAGGAAACCCTCTTATTCAAGACGGTTTCCTCCGGGAAAATTACGCCCAAGACCATTACATCAAAAATCATCACGTCCGTTTCGCAATAGCGTGAAATTCCGGTAACGCTTTGCTAGTGTTATCAATTAACTCCCTTTAAGTACAAAAATATCAGGCCAGTGAAGACATTAACCACACCCGCATCATCGGTACCGACAAAATCTGCGTCTTTTCGCGAAGGCGTCTTTGACAGTCTGCCGATAGTTATCGGCTACATGCCTGTGGCATTCGCGTTTGGCATGAACGCCGTCAAGTTAGGATTTACGCCGTTGGAAGGTATTTTTCTCTCCTGCATCATTTACGCGGGTGCCAGTCAGTTCGTTATCACCGCACTGCTCAGCGCTGGCATGTCCATCTGGGTGGCAGCCTTGACCGTTATGGCGATGGATGTCCGCCATGTACTGTACGGACCTGCGTTACGGCATCGCATTGCACAACGGCTGCCAACCCGAAAGACTGCGCTCTGGGCGTTCGGCCTGACGGACGAAGTCTTTGCCGCCGCCGCTACTCGGCTGGCGAAAGATAACCGTCGCTGGTCAGAAAACTGGATGATGGGCGTATCACTGCTCGCCTGGCTCTCATGGGTGCTCGGCACGGTGATCGGCGCCGTATTCGGCAACGGCCCATTGAATGACTACCCGGCTGTCGAATCCGCGCTGTCTTTCATGTTACCCGCGCTTTTCCTGAGCTTTTTACTCGCCTCTTTCAAGCGCAAACAAAGTCTGGTCGTGGCCTGCGCGCTAGGCGGCGCGCTGCTAGGATTGCTGCTTTCCTCCATTCCCGCCGCAATACTGCTCGGCATTCTCAGCGGCTGTCTGGCTTCGCTGGTTAACCCCGCCACGCCACAGGTGAACACATGAGTACGGAAGTCATTCTTATCGGACTGATTGTGGGGCTGGTGAACTACCTCTTCCGCTACCTGCCGCTCCGACTGAGCGCTTCACGCGCTTCCGGCTCGCTGCAACGCGGTAAAAAAGCACTGGTATTAGACAGCATCGGCATTGCCTCTATCTGTGCACTGCTGATCGTTTCCAGCGTACCGGATATTCTCGCGCATCACGAAAAACTGCTGCCAACGCTGGTAGGCTTTATGACGCTGACAGCCTGTTTTTATAAAACCCGCAGCATCGTCTTATCAACGTTACTGGGCGCGCTGTGCTATGGAATTGCGTTTAAGCTGCTTTGAATCCGCAGCCTGGATTATCAAGTAAGATTTTGATTTAAATAAAGTAAACGGCGAATTATTCCTTATTTACGCTATTCTTCGTTTACTTTCTGTCACAGAAATAAGCACAATTTCCCACCTGAATGCCGTTTACCCAGTTAGTAACATTAGTTACTATGCACTCCGTGATTAATGAGGTTTATATAAAAAATGGACAGTTCATTCACTCCTATAGAACAAATGCTCGACCTGCGTGCTTCACGTAAACCAGGATTCCCACGTCAAGAAGTCTTACTATTGCGCCTTTTCATGCATGTCCAAGGCAAAATTCTGGAACACAGAAACAGAATGCTGAAAGATCAGGGCATCAATGAAACCCTCTTTATGGCATTGCTGACGCTGGAATCTCAAGAGTCTTATAGCATTCAGCCTTCCGAACTCAGCGCAGCACTGGGGTCATCACGTACCAATGCGACGCGTATTGCTGACGATCTGGAAAAAAGAGGCTGGATTGAGCGGCGCGAAAGTAGCAATGACAGACGCTGCCTGCACCTGCATCTGACAGAAGAAGGCAAAGCCTTTCTCGGCGAACTGATTCCACCACAGCACCGTAGCCTCCATGTGCTTTGCTCAGCGCTTGAGTCCAGTGAACAAACTCAGCTTGAAGCCCTGATGAGAAAACTTCTGGTTCGGCTGGATGAAATGGACGGCCTCGATAACCTATAACGTCGATATTCCATAGCGCCGACAGTCAATAACATCAACGGTCAATAACAACAGAAAACAACAAAGCATCATAGTCGGTACCTTTTTCACCCAGAATGACCCGATGCATGCGTATCGGGCAGGTGGGTTTTGCTGCGAAAAACAGGCATGACCTTTCCGCCGTCGCGACGTGCGGTTTAGCAAAACGGCAATCTCACGCTCCGGCGAGGCGATCTGAACGCGCCCCCGAGCAGCACAACAAGATGAATTCATTGCGACTATCGCCAGGCTGCCCAGTCTGGTGCGATAGCCGATACAAAGAGAATAAAAAGAGAGAGAACAGCATGAGTGAAAGTGTGGAAAATCAGGTGCCAAAAACGCCACCAAGAAACAAAAAACAACAGCGTAAGCGAGTGCTATCGCTGATGACGTTTATTTTCGTCGTGCTGGGCTGCGCTTGGCTGGTTTACTGGTTCCTGGTACTCAGACACCACCAAAGCACTGACGATGCCTACGTCGCAGGTAATCAGATTCAGATCATGGCGCAGGTCAGCGGCAGCGTCACCCATGTTAACGTCGACAATACCGATTTTGTTAAGCAGGGACAGGTATTGGTGGAGTTGGACCCTACCGATGCTCAACAGGCGTTTGAACGTGCGAAAACCGGTCTGGCTAACAGCGTGCGTCAGACGCATCAGTTGATTATTAACAGCAAGCAGTACCAGGCCAATATTGAACTGCGCCAAACCGAGTTGAACAAGGCGCAAAGCGACTTGAGCCGCCGGGAAGCATTGGGCAGCGCCAATGCCATCGGGCGTGAAGAAGTGCAGCATGCTCGTGATGCCGTCGCGACCGCCAAAGCCGCGCTGGAAGTCGCCAGACAGCAATATCAGGCGAATCAGGCAATGATTCTGGATACGCCGCTTGAGAAGCAACCTGCCATACAACAAGCCTCGGTAGAAATGCGCGATGCCTGGCTGGCGCTACAGCGCACCAAAATCGTCAGCCCGATCGACGGCTATGTCTCACGCCGCAGCGTGCAGATTGGCGCGCGTATCTCTTCGACATCAGCGCTGATGGCCGTCGTTCCTGCCAATCACCTGTGGGTCGATGCGAACTTCAAAGAGACACAGTTAGCCAATATGCGTATCGGGCAACCGGCTACCGTGATCGCGGATATCTACGGTGACGACGTCGTGTATCAGGGGAAAGTCGTCGGCCTCGATATGGGAACCGGTAGCGCGTTCTCGCTGTTGCCCGCTCAAAATGCGACCGGCAACTGGATCAAGGTCGTTCAGCGTCTGCCCGTCCGTATTGAACTCGATCCACAGCAGGTCGCCAAACATCCGTTGCGTATCGGCCTGTCCGCGCTGGTTAATGTCGATACCGCCAATACAGAAGGCAGCGCGTTAGCAGAAACCTCACGCACCACGCCAGCTTACCAAAGCGATGCGCTGACGCTGGATCTCACCCCTGTTAACCAGGACATCAGCGCCATTATTCAGGCGAACGCCGGTTAATCGGGCAGGAGAGAAACGTGCAGAGAGAACCGCTTAAAGGTGCCAGTCTAGCCTGGATGACCGTTGCTCTGTCGCTGGCAACGTTCATGCAGGTGCTGGACTCCACCATCGCCAACGTCGCTATTCCGACCATCGCCGGTAATCTGGGTGCGTCCAACTCGCAGGGAACGTGGGTCATCACCTCGTTCGGGGTCGCTAACGCCATCTCCATCCCTATCACCGGCTGGCTGGCCAAACGGTTTGGTGAAGTCCGCCTGTTCCTGTGGTCAACGGCGCTCTTCGCCCTGACGTCCTGGCTGTGTGGGGTTTCCACCAGCCTGGAAATGCTGATTTTCGCCCGCGTGTTGCAGGGGATTGTCGCCGGACCGCTGATCCCGCTGTCACAGAGTCTATTGCTCAGCAACTACCCTCCGGCGAAACGCAGCATCGCCCTGGCGCTATGGTCAATGACCGTGGTCGTCGCGCCAATCTGTGGCCCGATTCTGGGCGGCTGGATTAGCGACAACTATCACTGGGGCTGGATATTCTTCATCAACGTTCCGTTGGGCATCGCCGTGGTGTTTATTGCTATGCAAACGCTACGCGGGCGAGAAACCAAAACCGAGATCAAGCCCATCGATACTATCGGGCTGGCACTGTTGATCGTCGGCATCGGTAGCTTGCAGATGATGCTCGATCGGGGAAAAGAGCTGGACTGGTTTAACTCGACGGAAATCATCACCCTAACCGTAGTGGCCGTGGTCGCGATAGCGTTCCTAATTGTCTGGGAACTCACGGACGACCATCCGGTAGTGGATTTGTCGCTGTTTAAGTCACGCAACTTCACCATTGGCTGTCTGTGTATCAGTCTCGCCTACATGTTCTACTTCGGGGCGATCGTACTCTTGCCGCAGCTGTTGCAGGTGGTGTATGGCTATACCGCCACCTGGGCCGGACTGGCGTCCGCACCGGTTGGGTTGATGCCAGTGGTGCTGTCGCCAATTATCGGTCGCTTCGCGCCGCGCTTGGACATGCGCAAACTGGTGACGTTCAGCTTTATTATGTACGCGGTCTGTTTCTATTGGCGTGCGTATACTTTTGAACCGGGCATGGATTTCGGCGCCTCGGCCTGGCCGCAGTTCGTGCAGGGGTTTGCCGTGGCCTGCTTCTTCATGCCGCTGACGACCATCACGCTGTCTGGGCTTCCGCCGGAACGTTTGGCGGCGGCATCGAGCCTGTCGAACTTTGCCCGAACGCTGGCAGGTTCGATCGGGACATCGATTACCACCACGCTCTGGACACAGCGCGAATCGCTGCACCATGCGCATCTTACGGAGTCGATCACGCCGTATAACCCCATCGCGCAGGAAACGTATCAGCAGCTTCAGGCAATGGGAATGAGCCCGACCCAGGCCTCAGCCTACATCGCACAACAGATTACCGCACAGGGGCTAATTATCTCCGCCAACGAGATTTTCTGGGCCGCCGCGGGCGTATTCCTGGTGCTGCTGGTGCTGGTCTGGTTCGCTAAACCGCCCTTTACTACCGGCGGTGGCGGTGGCGCACACTAGCACTTTGCAAACGGTCTCTCCCCTTCCGCCAGCAACAGGCAGAAGGGGAACCTTCTTTTACCCTCTTCCTTCCCTGATTAATCAGGCGCCACACGCCTGATAACGCTGTACGAATAACGATTTACAGATTCGGGATAAACATATTTTCACATTCCGATTACAATGCGCTTCTTTTTATTCGGGGAATGGTGGTTCTGCTATGTCACAGGTTTTACATTTCATTTTGGCAACGGCGGCAATTTTTTTGCTGGCGTTGCTCGTCAGCCACGACAGAAAGCGTATTCGACCGCGCTTTATTGTGCAGTTGCTGGTTATTGAGGTTTTACTGGCCTATTTCCTTTTGCATTCCAGCATTGGGCTTAACGCGATTAGTTCCTTTGCCGGTTTGTTTGAAAAGCTCTTATCTTTCGCCAATCAAGGCACCGATTTTGTGTTTGGCGGGATGAATGCGCAGGGTCTGTCTTTTATCTTCCTCAATGTGCTCTGCCCTATCGTCTTTATTTCCGCGCTGATCGGAATTTTGCAGCACTGGCGAATTTTGCCTTTGATTATCAGAGGTATCGGCACGCTGCTGTCCAAGGTCAACGGGATGGGGAAGCTGGAATCGTTTAACGCCGTGAGTACCCTGCTGCTCGGGCAGTCGGAGAACTTTATCGTCTATAAAGGCATCATCGCCGACATGTCGCCACGGCGGATGTACACCATGGCCGCGACGGCGATGTCTACCGTGTCGATGTCGATCATCAGCGCCTACATGACCATGTTGGACGCCAAATACGTGGTTGCGGCGCTGATTCTGAATATGTTCAGCACCTTTATCGTGCTGTCGATCATCAACCCTTACCAGCCTGATGACGAACCAGAACTAAAGCTGGAAAAGCTGCACGAAGACCAAAGCTTCTTTGAAATGCTGGGGGAATACATTCTTGCCGGTTTTAAAGTGGCGATGATTATTATGGCGATGTTGATCGGCTTCGTCGCCTTGATTGCTGCTGTGAACGCGCTGTTCAGCACCGTCTTCGGCGTTAGCTTCCAGGCGATCATGGGCTATGTCTTTTCACCGCTGGCGTGGCTGATCGGCATTCCCTCTTCCGATATCCTGAACGCGGGCAGCATCATGGCGACCAAACTGGTGGCGAATGAATTCGTTGCCATGATTGAGCTGAAGAAGATCGCGGCAGAGATGTCGCCACGCGGACTGGGCATTTTGTCCGTATTCCTGATCTCTTTCGCCAACTTCGCGTCAATCGGCATTATCGCGGGCGCCATCAAAGGGCTGAATGAAGCACAGGGCAACGTGGTATCGCGCTTCGGCCTGAAGCTGGTTTATGGCTCTACGCTGGTGAGTTTACTGTCTGCGGCAGTGGCGGGACTGGTGCTTTAATTTTTAATTACAAATCAAAAAATTAATAACCAGATAATGACGAAATCACATATTAGGGGAAACGCGGGGATAAGGTTCCCGCAGGGATGCCTTACCCCGTGGTAGCCCCGAGTATCTCGATCTCATCGCCATGATTTTCAACAAAACCATCAGCCCCTGAAAAGGGGCTGATGAAGGATCAGAACGCGACGCAGACGGGCGCATCAATCCGCATGACGGATTCCTGCGCGAAACGCGCTTTGTAGGTGGTACGCAGCGCTTCAATATCACGCTCTTTATCGGAACCATGAATCAGCATCAGCGCTTTGCTGTTCTCCCGGGCAACAACCCCATCGTTCCCCAGCCATTGTCCTTTAGCATCGAACACCGTCAGCCCTTCTTTAAAGCGCGGTGTCACTTCGCTGTCGAGAAACGCTTTCCACTCAGCATCGGAGATCACTGGGCCAGCAGGGCGATTCAAACCAAAATACAGCGTGGTCTGTACCTGTTTGTCGCCAATCTTACACGCCTCAACGACCGGTGTAGCGGCAACCACGGTGGATGAGCGCGGTAGCGAACTGCAACCGCTTGCCAGTAGTGTGCCCAACAGCAACGATACCGCGATAACTTTCTGCTTCATTACTCGTTCTCTCATCCGTTGTTATGATTTCTCAGGGAGAGCATTCCCCCTGAAAACCGATGCGCATGCTCAGCCGACACGTACTATCCGTTGACACGTACTATCAGTTAACACGTACTATCAGTTAACACGTACTATCAGGCCTGATTCTGTCGCCACCACTCGGACAGCAAAATGCCCGTTGCGACCGAAATATTCAGACTTTCAACCTTACCAGTACCGCCGATAGAGACTTTCACATCCCCTTGTTGCCAAGCGCTATCTGACAGGCCATCACCTTCCTGCCCCAGCACGATCACGGTTTTCGCCGGAAGCGTCGCTTGCGACAATGCCGTGCCTTTATGGCTGGACGTGGTCACGATGGTGTAGCCAGCGCGACGGAATTCCGCCAGCACGGACAGGAAATCGTCAGCGTTAATCGCTTTAACGTGTTCCGCCCCGCCTTCTGCCGTACGCACGGCCGCGCCGGACTCCAGCAGCGCCGCATCCTGCACCAGAATACCTTTCACGCCGAAATGCGCGCAGCTGCGCATAATGCCGCCGAGGTTGTGCGGGTTACTCACATCTTCCAGCGCCAGTACACAGTCGTGCTCACCCGCCGTTTTCAGGTACTCACGCACATCCATGCCCTGACGCTTTTTAATCAGGAAGCAGACGCCACCGTGGTGTTCAGTACCGGAGGCCTTAATCAGCTCTTCCTCTTCCACAACGTGGTAAGCCTTGCGGTTTGCCGCCATCCAGCGCAGTGCATCGCGGAAACGCGGCGTCACTTCTTGCAGGAACCAAGCACGAACAATCACCTCAGAACGGTTTTTAAACAGCGCTTGGCAGGCATTCTCGCCGTAAACACGAGTTTCTTCCTGACGCTGGCGACGCAGTTGCTCAGGATCGATCTGGCTTTTGCCCGTAATACCGCCGTGATCCGGCGTTTCACTGTCGCCTGGCGCACGAGACACGGTTTTCCACGGAGACTCATAACCGCCCGTTTCTTCACCACGCGGACGACGAGGACGATCGCCACTGCGTTCGTTACGATCTTTATTGCCCCACGGCGTTTTATTGCTATCGCCATCGCGGGACGGATTTTCCCGGGCATAGCGCGGGTTAACGTCGCGCGGATGCTTCGGCTTTTCACGCGGATCCCGTGAGCCGCCGCCATCACGCCGATCGCTACGGCGATCTTTGTCAGCAGGGCGCTTGTTTTTATTCTCTTTCTCGCCCTCATCATCACTGCGGACGTACATCACACGGACTTTGCCGCTTTTACTATTGAATGAATCGCTCATTGTTTTCTCCACCTACGCGCTGGGCGCGAAGATTACCTTATGTACACCCGCTTAGCCACACGCTTGTGGTAAAAGAGCGCTAACAGTCAGAAGCTATTGTAGCTATTGGGCAAACCACGTTGTTGCCATCATGTCTCCCCACCATAATTTATTCACTTTTAAGCAACATGCCGTTGACTTTACAATGCCGCATCACGCGCATTTTATCAGCGACATCTTTATTTTAGCCCTTTTATCTGAGACCCTGTTATGAATACGGTATGTGGATCTTGCCAAACAACCAATCGCTTGCCAGAAGCGCGTGTTGATGACCATGCAAAGTGTGGCCGTTGCGGAGAAACCTTATTCAGCGGCGACGTCATCAACGCCACAGAGGCAACGCTCGATAAACTATTGCAGGACGATCTTCCCGTCGTAGTCGATTTCTGGGCTCCCTGGTGCGGTCCCTGCGTCAACTTCGCTCCCGTGTTTGAAAACGTCGCGCAGGAGCGTAATGGGAAAGTTCGCTTTATTAAGGTCAATACCGAAGCCGAACCGGCGCTCAGCACACGTTTCCGCATCCGCAGCATTCCAACCCTTATGATCTTCAAACAGGGCCAGATGGTCGATATCCTTAACGGTGCGCTGCCGAAGACACAGTTTGAAGAGTGGTTGGATGAATCACTGTAGAAAACAGTGAGGCATTATTGCCTCTCCCCTTTTGGTCAACCCGCCTGTCGATTAGAATGTCGCCTTTCTGAACCTGCTTCCTAATCATTAAAACGAAACAGGTTCGTTGCTGAATCTCATGGCGTCACCTATTTCATGATCAACCATCCTTTAATGGTCAACCATCCTGCCCTGGACAATGCCGTACTTCGCCTGCGCCAGCAGCGTCTTGAGCAGTCAACCAAACCGTTCCGCGCCCGTGGCTGCCGTGTCGTACGCTGCCAGCAGTGTTTGTTGCCCGCAACCACCTGTCTGTGCCACACCTTTCAGGCACAGCCATCCCGCAGCCGCTTCTGTCTGGTGATGTTTGATACCGAGCCGCTAAAGCCAAGCAATACCGGACGCCTCATCGCCGATATCCTGCCTGAGACACAGGCGTTTCTCTGGTCACGCACCGAGCCCGATCCCCAATTGCTTGCGGCTCTGCAAGACCCAGATGTTCAGCCCTATCTGGTCTTCCTTGCCGATGCAGCAGAAGAAGGACGTCAGGTGTTTCACCAGCTTCCCGCCACGGAAAAGCCTGCGCTATTTGTCTTACTCGATGGTACGTGGCCGGAAGCGCGCAAGATGTTTCGCAAAAGCCCCTATCTGGACAATCTGCCAATCCTGTCGCTGAATGTAGATGCCCTTTCCCGCTATCAGTTACGTGAAGCCAGCAGCGCAGGACAACACTGCACCGCCGAGATTGCCATCGCTCTGCTCGCTCAAGCAGGCGATACAGCCGCGGCTGACGCGCTATCGCAGCATTTCGACCGTTTTCGGCGACACTATTTGGCTGGGAAATCGCACCACAGCGTGCGGGAAAATTTACCCATCGTCACAGCACAATCGGCAGAAAGCGTTTAGTATCAAAGGGGATTGCTGTGTAAGGAGTGACGCATGAGCCAGCGCGGATTGGAAGCACTGTTACGCCCTAAGTCTATTGCCGTTCTCGGCGCATCAGAAAAGCCGGGACGAGCCGGTTTTCTGATGATGAAAAACCTGCTGGACGGCCATTTCAGCGGCCCTGTGCTGCCCGTTACGCCGAAATATAGCGCGGTTTGCGGCGTGCTGGCCTATCCGACAGTCACCAGCCTGCCGATGACCCCCGACCTTGCTGTGATTTGTACCAACGCGAGCCGTAATCTGACACTGTTAGAGGAACTGGGGCAAAAAGGCTGTAAAACCGCCATCATTCTCTCCGCGCCACCAGCCCAGTTCAGCGAATTAAAGGCCTGCGCCGTGCGCTATCACATGCGCTTGCTTGGCCCCAACAGCCTCGGATTGCTTGCGCCCTGGCAAGGCCTGAATGCCAGTTTCTCGCCAGTCCCGATTATGAAAGGCAAACTGGCATTTATCTCACAGTCGGCCGCCGTTTCTAACACGATATTGGATTGGGCGCAGCAGCGCGGTATTGGCTTTTCCTATTTTATCGCCTTGGGCGACAGCCTGGATATTGATGTCGACGACCTGCTCGACTTTCTAGCTCGCGATGGCAAAACCAGTGCGATTCTGCTGCACCTGGAACACATCAGCGATGCGCGCCGCTTCCTTTCCGCCTCTCGGAGCGCCTCGCGAAATAAACCCATACTGGTGATAAAAAGCGGGCGCAGCCAGCAGGCACAGCAACTGCTGAATGACCAGCGCCACGGTCTAGATGCCGCCTATGATGCGGCCATTCAACGAGCAGGTTTGCTGCGGGTACGGGATACGCATGAGCTGTTTTCCGCAGTGGAAACCTTAAGCCACCTGCGACCACTACGCGGTGAACGCTTGATGCTGGTGAGCAACGGTGCGTCACCGGCCGCACAGGCGCTGGATCAGCTTCTCAGCCGACAAGGCAAACTGGCACAGCTCAGCGAGGCGACCCGTCAAGCGCTACAGGAAACATTGCCGCAGACCGTCACTATCGGCAATCCGCTCGACCTGCGGGATGATGCGACAGCCGCTCGCTATCAGGCAGCGATTTCGGTCCTACTGGACAGTGACGACGTCGATGCGCTCTTGATCATTCACGCGCCCAGCGCTGCCGCTCCCAGCACCGAAAGCGCTGCGCAGTTGATTACGCTCTTTCAACAGCATCCGCGTGGGAAAAGAATTACGCTACTGACCAACTGGTGCGGCGAGTTCTCCTCGCAGGAAGCACGGCGCTTGTTTAACGACGCTGGCATTCCGACCTATCGTACGCCGGAAGGCGCGGTAACCGCCTTTATGCATATCGTCGAATATCGGCGTAATCAGAAACAGTTAAAGGAAACCCCAGCGCTGCCGCTGGATTTGGGCATCAACGCCAGTCAGGCACATGCACTCATTCATCAGGCACTATCAGATGGCGTCACTCAGCTCGATACGCATGAAGTTCAGCCGATTCTGCAAGCCTATGGTTTAAATACCTTACCCACCTGGATCGCGGGCGACAGTGCAGAAGCCGTCCATATTGCCGAACAAATTGGTTACCCAGTTGCGATTAAGCTGAGATCGCCAGATATTCCGCATAAGTCGGAAGTTCAGGGCGTCATGCTCTACCTGCGAACCGCCAGAGAGGTCCAGCAAGCGGCAGATGCCATTCTTGACCGAGTGAAACGTACCTATCCGCAGGCGCGTATTTACGGCCTGTTGGTACAAAGCATGGCAAATCGCGCCGGTGCGCAGGAGCTCAGGATTGCCGTCGAGCAGGATCCCGTTTTCGGCCCGCTGATTATGTTGGGCGAAGGCGGCGTTGAGTGGCGAGAACAACAGGCCGCCGTCGCACTGCCTCCACTGAATATGACGCTGGCCCGCTATCTGGTACTACAAGCGGTGAAAGGTGGCAAGATTCGCGAATACAGCGCCCTGCGTCCGCTGGATATTCCCGCGCTCAGTCGCTTGCTGGTTCAGGTTTCCAACCTGATTCTCGACTGCCCTGAAATTTCCCGACTAGACATTCACCCCTTGCTGGCATCTGGGGATGCGTTCACGCTGCTGGACGTCACGCTACACCTGACACCGTTCAGTGGCGATCCCCAATCAAGGCTGGCAATCCGCCCCTACCCACATGAACTGGAAGAAACGGTCATCCTCAAAAATAGTGATATCTGCCTGTTCAGACCGATTTTGCCGGAAGACGAACCACTGCTCAGCGCGTTCATCGCAAGGGTGACAAAAGAAGACCTATATTACCGTTATTTCAGCGAAATTAATGAATTTACTCACGAAGACTTAGCCAATATGACGCAAATTGACTACGATCGTGAAATGGCATTTGTTGCCGTACGCCAGCTCGGTGAAGAAACAGAGATTATTGGCGTGACGCGCGCGATTTCCGATCCGGATAATACGGATGCGGAATTTGCCGTGCTGGTACGATCCGATCTAAAAGGGCTGGGCCTTGGCAGACGGTTGCTGGAAAAACTGATTGATTACACTCGGGCGCACGGTCTTTCCCGCTTAACTGGTATCACCATGCCGCATAATCAAGGTATGATCCAGCTGTCCAGAAAGCTCGGTTTTTACATCGACGTACAATTAGAAGAGGGTATTGTGACGCTGGAGTTGCCGCTGAAAGACTGATTGCACGACGTGACATGGCTCTTGCAACGGGAATTGTTATCACAAAACAGGGTCACAACAGCCGGAAAGTAATGGTATTATCGCCCATTCGGCTACTCCTTAACTTTTGATAATGACCAGAAGGTCATATACCCTAGTGTAGCTCGAAGTATGGTGGGTATAAACTGATGAGAGAAGAAACGCACTGTGATGCTGTCAAATTTTAAACGCAATAAATATCAACAGCACCTTGCACAACTGCCCAGAATCCCTCAGAACGCAGACGATGTTCAGACATTGCATTCGCCTGAGCTTTTCCGCACGACGCTGATTAATGCCATCTTGAGTGCTAAAAAGCGCATCTATATCGTGGCGTTGTATCTTGAACGTGATGACGGCGGTATGGGGATTCTATCCGCAATTTATGAAGCCAAACGGCAGTGTCCAGAGCTGGATGTCCGCGTTCTGGTAGACTGGCATCGTGCTCAGCGTGGCAGGATCGGCGCAACGGCAGAAAATACCAATGCCGATTGGTATTGCGACATGGCGAAAAAACATCCAGATACGCATTTCCCTATCTATGGTATCCCCGTCAATACACGCGAAGCCTTGGGCGTGTTGCATCTGAAAGGATTCATTGTCGATGACACTGTCATCTACAGCGGGGCCAGCCTGAATGATGTTTATCTGCATCAGCATCAGAAGTACCGCTATGACCGCTATCAGTTGATTCATAATCCGGTGTTGGCTGATACGATGGTGCAATATATCCAGACAATGCTGTCAGCCCCAGCAGTACAGCGGTTGGATCATACCGTTCGCCCGAAGAGTCTGGAAATCAAAAATGATATTAAGCAGTTCCGCCAAACGTTGCGTACCGCTAGCTATCAGGCTCCGGAGCATCGTGCGGATGCAAGCGAATTAACCGTCACGCCATTGGTCGGGTTAGGAAAGCAAAGTCCGCTGAATAAGACCATACATCACCTGATGTATTGTGCGGATGAGCATCTGGTCATCTGTACCCCGTATTTCAATCTGCCAGCGCTGCTGGTCAGAAATATCATCAGGCTATTGCGGGACGGCAAGAAAGTAGAAATTATTATTGGCGATAAGACCGCTAACGATTTCTATATTCCAGAAGACCAGCCTTTCAAAATCATCGGTGCACTACCCTATCTCTATGAGATCAACCTGCGACGTTTCCTGAGCCGTCTGGAACGCTATATTGAGAATCAGCAGCTTGTTGTGCGGTTATGGAAAGACGGCGACAACAGCTTCCACCTGAAAGGCATGTGGATCGATGACAAATGGCAACTGCTGACGGGGAATAACCTTAATCCTCGCGCATGGCGTCTGGATCTGGAAAACGCCATCCTGATTCACGATCCTCAGCAGGTTTTATTACAGCAACGTCTGGACGAACTGGATAAAATCAGAACGCACACCCACATCGTAAAAAGCTATATGGAACTGGAAAGCATCGCGCAATATCCAGTGAAAGTCCGTAAGCTAATACGACGCCTGCGCCGTATTCGTATCGATCGGCTCATCAGTCGTATTCTCTAAGACCCGTAATCTGCTTTTAAAAAAACCTCGGAAGCCGAGGTTTTTTATTGTCATTTGGAAGCATGGCCGGTGTAACTATCGGCTAGGTGTTATTGCAGCGGTCTGAAAACTAAAGTTTCATTCCCTTTCCTCTGCGATGCAGCGTTAATGACACAATAAACGCAATCGCCCCCATCGCCGAGACATACCAGAAGAACGTCGTTTCCATGCCAAAGGATTTCAGCGAAAGCGCAACATACTCTGCCGAACCACCAAACAAGGCATTAGCCACGGCATAAGATAAGCCAACGCCTAACGCACGGACTTCAGGCGGGAACATTTCCGCTTTTAAAATGCCGCTGATGGACGTGTAGAAACTGACAATAATCAGTGAAAGCATCACCAAGGCAAAGGCAACAACTGGGCTCGTCACACTCTGTAGTATTGTCAGAATAGGCACCGTCAGCAGTGCCGCAAGTCCGCCGAAACAGAGCATTGAACTACGACGACCAATCCTATCCGACAACGCACCAAAGAACGGCTGAAGCAGCATAAAGATAAACAGTGCGAGGGTCATTAACCCGCTCGCGGTTTTCGCATGCATTCCTGCCGTATTCACCAAATACTTTTGCATGTAAGTGGTAAACGTATAAAAGGCTAAGGAACCACCGGCCGTAAAACCCAGTACGGTAATAAAAGCGCGGCGATGTTTCCACAACCCCGCAAGCGAACCGGCATCTTTATGTTCGCGAGTTGTTTTATCAGACGTTTCATTCAAAGAGCGGCGTAAATAAAGCGCAACAATCGCCAAAATAGCACCGAGAGCAAAAGGAATACGCCATCCCCAGGCATGTAAATCTTCATCACTCAGAATCTGCTGCAATATCACAACAACTAACAGTGCCAGCAGTTGTCCGCCAATCAGCGTGACATATTGAAAAGAAGCATAAAATCCCTTTCTTCCTTCAACGGCAACCTCACTCATATATGTTGCACTGGTGCCGTATTCTCCACCGACAGAAAGCCCTTGAAATAAGCGAGCTAATAACAATAAAAAGGGGGCCCAGGTGCCAATAGTTTCATATCCCGGCAAACATGCAATAACCAGCGATCCAAAACACATCATGCAAACCGAAATAAGCATTGAATTTTTACGACCATGCTTGTCAGCAATGTAACCGAAAAGCCAACCGCCAATCGGTCTCATTAAAAAGCCTGCTGCAAAAACCCCTGCGGTTTGTAGTAATTGAGTGGTGGTATTTCCCAAAGGGAAAAAGATATGGGCGAAATAGATTGAGCAAAAGGAATACACATAAAAATCAAACCACTCAACCAAATTACCCGATGAAGCGCCAACTATAGCTCGGATACGCTGGCGCGTATCTTTCACATTTTCCGTTAGATCAGTCATCCTATTTTACTCTCCTGTTTTTCCGAGCATAAAACGATGCCCGCTATAGTAAAGCAGCACTTAAACCCTGAGGCAAAAAGTTCCTGATTGTAATAATTTATTAATGTAACAACGCAAACAGTGCTTTTATTACCCTTAACTGAAACACAGATAAATAAAACAGCACAAACAGGACATTATTATGAGGTGGTTAATAAGAAGATAAGCGAGTCTATTCAAGTAAAAGGAAAGGGCTAATATACTGAAATAGAAATAAACAAAAGGCCATCCTTAATAGGATGGCCTTTTGTCTTAATTGAAACCTGGCAGTTCCCTACTCTC